>CALXBS010000029.1 GCA_944386605.1 uncultured Clostridia bacterium
CAATTTTTTATTGACAATTGATAGTTAGTCTTTCTTTCTTCTTTAGTTTTTGCATTTTTATGTTATTTATTCTTTTTGGCATAATTGGACTACAACATAGTTTTTTGGATGTTTTTAAAACTATGTTGTGTGTGTGTGTGTGTGTGTGTAGTCCAATCATACTTTCAAAGTTTTTTGTTAACATAAATTATTTGTCTTTTCTGCAATATTTCTATTACATCCGCATACTACCATTTTCATTTTTCTTTTGCAATGTCTTTTTGGCAAAAAAATACCATGAATACTACTTATATTCATGATATTTTAATTTATATTCTTGTTTTTTTATTTTAGTTATTATTTTCTTTTTGTTTATTTTTTGTTATTACAAAAACTACTATTACAATTCCAATAACTGCAATCACTGCTATTCCTGTATATACCCATACTTGTATATCCGATGTATCTACATCTACTATTTTCTCTATTGGTTTAAATTTCGCTATAAATGTTACATCTTTTGTTGGCACATAAGTACTTGGATCTACTTCGATTTCTTCTCCATCTTCTATAATTACCCATTTATCAAATTCATATCCTTCTTCTGGTACAGGCGTTGGAATATTTTTTGATGTTTCCCCATCTTTTACATATTCTTCTGTTTCTCCTTCTAATTTTCCTCCTTCATCTGTTTCATAAGTTACTTTGTGTCGGATTTCTTTTGTTGAAATAACAACTTCTTCTTGATAAATGTCTTTTACATTTAATACATTATTAATGTATTGTTCTTCTCCAGCTCCTATTGTATTTTCTGCTGATGTCTCAAAATAATGATATTCCACAGATTCATCTTCTATTTGTTCTACTCTTAACTCTGCTTTTTCTTCATCGTAACCTTCTGATACAACCGCTGAAACTACTTGTGAATCTGTTTCTATTTTTGAATTTCTAATATATTCACTAAACTCAACTTTATTCTTATTATATTCTATACCATCATCTAATATTTTGTTTCCATTTTGATCTACTTCATATATATAATATACTTGATCTTTATCTTTTAATTCTATTTCTATACTTCCTTCCCCATCTACAGTTAAAATTTCATATATTTGTTCTGTCTGATGAGATAGTTCATCTTCAAATATCCCTACATAATGGGTATGATTTCCTTTTTCACCTTGTACATATTTTTGGATTTTTAATACAAGTTCCTCTTGATGAATAAATCTTAATTCTGGAGAGTTAAGATAATATTTTTCTATATTTAAAGTTGTATCATCATATCCCATATAATTTAAATAAGTTGGCTGATTGCTCTGTATATTAGTTCCATTCGTTATATTATTAAGATCTCTATATACAACATTAACAAAAGTACTTTCCTCTTTTATTTGTACACCATATGAACACCAATAAATTGTATTCGTACTCGTTACATAAACATATTCTATTCCTTCCCACGAATCTAATATTTCTAATATCTCTATTGGTATTCCAAAATATTCTTCATCGCTTATTGTTTCTACCATCGCCCATTTACTATCATTTTGATATTCTGCAGAAAGTTCAAAATCATCTAACAATTTACTTGCAGAAATAATCATTCCATCTCCAGCTAAAATACTTTGTGGCATATACCATACTGTAGCATTAGATGTATAACCTAATTCTATTCTTGCTTTTCCTGTGTTTGCATCTATCCACTGAATATGATTATAAATATGAGTTGGATTATTTTCTAAACAATATATCGTAGCATTCATTTCTCTTTCACTACCTGGTGGAAATATTCCTAAACTTAAACTTATATTTCCTACATCTCCAGTGATTGGTATTTTGTATCCACCAAATTCAAATTCAATTGGTAATTCTTTTGTACCATCTGAAGCATAGCAATACTTAATAAAAAGATCTTTTGTTGGATCTATACCATCAAATGAAATAATTCCTACTCCATCTTTTATCTCACTAACATGAACTTCATTAATCATTGCCCCTCCAAATGTCAAAGACACCGATTTAAAAATATCTTCCACAACTTTTTCATCTGTAGCTCCATCTACTCTTACATTTACTTTTAAGCTAGCTACGGGTAAATACTTTATATTTATAATGCAATCTACATCTTTATCCACATTGATTCTATTTGTCTTAAAACTATCATAAGTCCATTTATAAAAAAGATCACTTTTTATCGAATATGCATATCCATCTATCTCCTTTATAGAAGATCGAATATAATAATAATCTGTTATTTTATTTAATTCACTTCGATTTAATTCATAAACATAATATCCCTCTTGATCTTTTTCAACAAAATGAAAAGTAGCATATGAAGCTCCTCCACCGCACTATTTTTACAACTTCAAATTTTAGATTCCTATACTCTTCATCAAAATCATATCCTTCTAGCTCTTCTGCTTTAATTCTTATTCTTAAAATATCAGAAGAGTCTTCTAGTGCATTTTGCCTAACGATTCCATTAACCATAATCACCGTCATTATCATGATTAGCATTAACCATAACAATATAGAAAAGATAGATATCTTTCTTTTTTTCTTCTGTTCTTCCATGCTTTATTTCCTCCTTGTATTGTTTTTAAAACTATGTTGTGTGTGTGTGTGTGTGTGTGTAGTATAATCATGCTTTCAAAGTTTATTGTTGACATAAACTTATTTGTTTTTCTGCAATATTTCTATTACAACCGCATACTACCATTTTTCATTTTGTTTTGCAACTAATTATTTATACATATAAAGAATTTTGTATTGATATTTAATAAAATTTGATATATAATATTGTTGAATACATTATTAATATATATAGGGGCTATAGAGCCCCACTTTTTGTATATTATTAAAAGTTTAGTATAGAATATTATTCCATTTGATCTATTTTTATTAAATTCAGATAGTATTAATACTATCTGCTTTTTTATATCCGTTATAATGATTTAAGCACAAAAAAAGTGGGTTTTTACACCCACTATTCTTGTTAAATCTTAGCTAGTTTTTCCATTGCTCCTTTAGCAATGATTACTTCACCTTCTCTTTGTAATTTTTTTAATTTAACCGGTTCATTTAAGATAGTACCTAAAAATTCACCTGCTAAATAAGCGTCCTCTTCTTTGAGAAGTCGTCCTACAATTAAGTAATATAGCTTGTTATTTTTTAATAACTTGGTTGGAGCTTCCATCTTGCAGGATTTAGAAAATAAAATACAAGAATCTAAATCTAGAAAACAAATCCCAAAAGCTTTGATCCGAATTTTTTTGACAATAACAAAAAGTGCATATAGCCCTTCATTTGGATCACTTACAATATTTACCAATTTAGCACATTGATTTCTAGAGATCCCAGGAAAGCCAGGAGCATTTGCTATTTCTTCTAACATTTCCCGTAAAGGCTGGTTATACATTGAAAAATCATCTCCAAATTCCTGCTCAAACATAACCACATCATCCCACATAAAATAAAATTTAAATGTATGCTCATTCTCAAATACACATATCATAAACTTCCCTCCCATTTTTATTAAAAAATAGATTTCATTACTTTTTTTAATTATATAAAATTTTGACGAAAAAATCAACGAAAATCGTATAGAAAAAAAAGAATCACACAAAATATAAAAGAAAAGAAAAAATAAGAGGTGATTAAATGAAGAAAAATAGTGAAAAAGATACACTATTATTAGTATTAGCTATTATTGCCATTATTGTTATCATTGCTTATGTTATTTTTAACCTCTATACTTCGAATCAAAATTTACGCAATAATACAAATGAACAAGTAAATGTCTATTCCGAAAACAATCAAAATAATAGTTCCACATCAAAACCTGAAAATAATAGTTCCAAACCTCCTCAAGTTCAAAAAGTAGAAGAACAAATTTCTACTTACACAACCAGCATTTATGATAAAGATGAAGGAAGAATTCAAAATATTACCCTTGCAAATAGCAAGTTAAACAATACCATCGTCAAAAAAGGAGAAGAATTTTCCTTTATACAAACTGTAGGAACAATGGGAGAAAGTGAAGGATTTGTAAAAGCAATGGGATTTGACTCCGAAGGAAATAAAATAGAAATTCCAGGAGGAGGTATTTGTCAGTTAAGTAGTACTTTATACAACGCTGTACTTGACGCAAATTTAGAAGTTACTGAAAGACATCCTCATAGCAGACGTGTATACTATGTTCCAATCGATAGAGATGCAACCGTTTTTTATCCTGACCTTGATTTAAAATTTATCAATAATACAGAAAATGATATTAAAATAACGGTTACCAATGATAGCGATAATGTAACGGTTACTCTATTAAAAATTGTCGAAAAAGAAGTCTAAGAAAAAGCAGTGTACAACATGGTACACCGCTTTTTTGCTATAGCTCTTCTAAAACTGGAATAATCGTATTTAAATCATCCGTATCATAATGAATCGGTAAAGAATTTTCTTTTGCCTCTTTACGATACCAAATAGGAACACACCCTTCGATATAACTAGCACTTAGCATATCTCTTGATAAACTATCCCCTATATAAATAAATCTTTTTCCCGGAAATTTAGAAACAATCTCTTCCATTCGCACCTTGCTTGGCTTCTGATAGGTTCCTTCCCAGGAAAATACCTCATCAAAAAATTCTCTTATTCCAAAACGATCCATTAACTCATATTGTTCCTCTAAAAACCAATCTGTACATGCAATAATGGTAATTCCATTGTTCTTTAAAAAACTTAATAAAGAAAAAGCTCCTTCATTTAAAGAAATTTTGCCAGTCACTCTCATGGAATCTAAAAGATCTTCTCCATTGCGTCCATATAATCTCAAATAAGGGATATGTTTCTCAATCATAGAAGCAACCAATTCTCTGCTAATCTTTTTTCCTTCCAAGCAATGTCCTTCCCAAAAACTAGAAATTTGTTTTACAAATTCTTTAGAAAAAGGAATTTGTAAATACTCGGTTATCCGCATACTTTGTTCCTCAATTGGAACATGATTCCAAAGCGTATAATCTAAATCAAAAATAGCCACAAAATTATTTTTCATACACGATCTCCTATTCTAGAAATTTTTAACGACAAGTTTTCACCATTATACATTCGTTTTTTCATTTTGTCAATGAAAAGATTCGTCCAATCCAAACATTTTATTTTAAAAATATCGCCATATATAACGGATACGTTCTTACAATTTCATTACCTGTAATATTTTGTGTACTAAGTTTGATTCCTTTTGGTACATTCCATTTCTGAATAATATTTGTCATCGATTTTGACTTTGAATTTTCAGCAGATTTAACTTCAATTTTTTTACATTCTTACACCTATTGTTATATGAGTACAAATAGTAATTTTACCATACGTGTTGCAACTTTTTACGGTGAATATTTAATATGTCATGCAACTTTTTACGGCGAATATTTGATACACTATGCAACTTTTTACGGCGAATATTTGATATACTATGCAACTTTTTACGGCGAATATTTGATATACCATGCAACTTTTTACAATAAATATTCAACATAATTGTATTTATCACGAAAATAGGTGCAAAAAAACTTCCAACTTTCATTGGAAGTTTACCGTAAACAATACGGTGCTATTAAATATTGTGTTTAATGAGCAATAAAACACATCATCTGTTTGCGTCAATAAATATTTTTTCATATGGCTTTACATAACCTAACTTTTCTCTTGCAACACTTTCAATATATTCATCTGTTTGAATATTTTGACTCTGATTATTATAGTATTCTGCCAAATTACGTTTTGCCTCTATATCACTTTCATACATTTCTATTTGTGAGTTATAATTATTAATTTTTATTTGTTGATCATAAAAAGTATATACAAAATAAATCATAAACAAAATAGAAACAATATGAACTATATTCACATTTTTGCTTTTCTTTTTCTTCTTTACATTTTTCTTTTGTAAATTTTTAGATTTCATATTTTTACCCTCTTTTGCATTTTCTTTTTTCTCTTTTGAAAAAAATTTAGAATGCTTACATTTAAAGCTTACCACATAAAAGAAGTTTTTGCAACATTTTTTTACGATTTTCTTCATTATTTCGACTATTTTTTGCAATATTTGATGAAAAAGCACCAAAGTAATTCCCAAAAAAGAAGTGATTCTTCTGATTAAGTGAAAAGATTTCATAAGCATACGAACCACATGTTTACTAAGTAAATGAGCGTACCCATAGATTCCCAGAGCCATTGCCACAAATACGTAAAACCTAATACTGGATTCTAAAATATAAACGACACCTAATAATACAATAACCGTAGCAATTAAAAAATAAAGAATATCTTGTACCATTAAAGATTTATTATCTACTTTTTTCATTTTTCTATAAGCTCTGAAAACATCAAAAATCATTGCAAGTATTACACCAATGCTAGTAAACCCTATAAACTCTATTATCTGTCTTGTAACACTCAAAATAACACTCCTACTTAAATAATTTATTCATAAATCCTGTCTTTTTGGAATTTGCTATATCACTATAAGCAACGGCCGATATTTTTCCCTCTACAATTAGTTCATTATTTTCTAGATTTAATTTATTCATTTTTAAATCGTCCCCTTTTATGGTAAGGATTCCTAAATCTGTTTGTGCAAGCACCAATTCATCATCAAAGCTATGAATATCAATTACTCCTGTTACGGATACTTTTTCCCTATTCTCCATGACAATATTTTGATCAGTTACCATTTTATTTATCTTTTTATCTTCCATTTCATTCACTCCTATTTATCTATTGTTTATATTATTATATATTCGCAAGATTTCAAATTATGAATAAAAAAAGACTTGAATATTAAAATCCAAATCTTTTTTCTTTAATCTTTCATATTTTTTAATTCAGATATAAAATCACGAATCGCAGCTGCTTTTTCAAATTCATATTTTCTCGCATAGCTCATCATCTCTTCTGTCAAACGTTCAATAGATTCCTCAATGCTTTCACCCTTTTTAAGTTCAAGTTCTTTTGACTCTTCCTCTTCAAAAGTTGCTTTTACACTATCCCTTACATCTTTTGTAATGGTTTGTGGAATAATACCATGTGCTTCATTATATGCCATCTGAATTTTTCTTCTTCTGTTGGTTTCATGAATTGCTTTATCCATCGAATCTGTTAATTCATCTGCATACATAATGACTCTTCCATGAACATTTCTTGCTGCCCTTCCAATAATCTGAATAAGAGATCTTTCACTTCTTAAAAATCCTTCTTTATCAGCGTCTAAAATAGCTACTAAAGATACTTCTGGAATATCTAATCCTTCTCTTAATAAATTAATTCCAACTAAAACATCAAACTTTCCAAGTCTTAAATCACGAATAATTTCTAGCCTTTCTAAAGCGTCAATATCTGAATGCATATACCTTACTCGAATTTTTTTGTCACTTAAAAAAGAAGATAATTCTTCTGCCATTTTTTTGGTTAAAGTAGTTACCAAAACTCTTTCTCCTCTAGCTACCACTTGATGAATATTTTCTAGTAAATCTTCTATTTGACCATCAATTGGTTTTACCAAAATTTCAGGATCTAAAAGACCGGTTGGTCTAATCAATTGTTCTGCTATCACTGTTGCGTGCTTTTCTTCATATTCAGCAGGAGTAGCACTTACAAACACCACCTGTTTTATTTTCTTTTCCCATTCTTCAAAACGAAGTGGTCTATTATCTAAAGCAGAAGGTAAACGGAAACCATTTTCCACCAATGCCTCTTTTCTTGCTCTATCTCCATTATACATTCCTCGAATTTGTGGGATGGTTACATGAGATTCATCAATCATAACTAAGAAATCATCCCCTAAATAATCAAACAAAGTATAAGGGGCGCTTCCAGGCTCTCTACCAGCTAGTACTGCAGAATAGTTTTCTATTCCTTGGCAAAAGCCAGTTTCTTTTAGCATTTCCATGTCAAAATTAGTTCTTTGTTCAATACGATAAGCCTCTACAATTTTATCTCGGTCTTTAAAATACTGTATTCTTTCTTGTAACTCTTTCTCAATTTTTGGAATAGCCATTTCTAATTTTTCTTTTTGGATTACATAATGAGATTTGGGATAGATAAACTCATGCTTAGAAGTAGCTTTTACCTTTCCTGTTATACTATCAAACAAAGAAATTTTATCAATTTCATCTCCAAAAAATTCCAAACGAATTCCTTGATCCGTACTATCTGCTGGGAAAACATCTACAATATCCCCTTTGACTCTAAAATTACCTCTTAAAAATTCAACATCATTTCTAGTATATTGCATTTCCACTAATTTTTTTAATACTTCCTCACGAGATTTTTTCATACCTGGTCTTACAGAAAGTACCATATTACTATAATCATCTGGAGAACCTAGTGAGTAAATAGAAGAAACACTAGCAATGATAATAACATCTTTTCTTTCAAATAAAGCAGCAGTGGCACTATGACGCAACTTATCTATTTCATCATTAATACTACTATCTTTTTCAATATATGTATCGGTAGAAGCAATATATGCTTCTGGTTGGTAATAATCATAATACGAAATAAAATATTCTACTGCATTTTCTGGAAAAAATTCTTTAAATTCTGAATAAAGTTGTCCTGCCAATGTTTTATTATGTGTCATAATCAAAGTAGGTTTATTTACTTTTTGAATAACATTTGCCATTGTAAAGGTTTTTCCAGATCCAGTAACTCCTAATAAAGTTTGATACTTTTGACCGCTTTGTATTCCTTCTACCAATTTTTCAATTGCTTGCGGTTGATCCCCTGTAGGTTTAAATTTAGAAACTAACTTAAACATATTGCCTCCTAACGTTTTCATCTATTGTATCATCTTTTTAAGCAAAATACAAGGGTATGTCACCCTTGTATCGGTTTGTTTGTTTTTATTTAAATGTACCATAAAATTAATAATTTTATCAAAAAGTTATCAAAACTTACAACAAAATTAAATTATTCCAAATTAAATACTTTTAATTTGTATCTTGTACTTGGTCCATTACCTATTTTAATTAAAGTACCATTTTCGACCATATTATTTAATATATTGGTAGTTCTAGTCTTTTCTTTATTAAGAACTTTTTCCGCTTCTTTTCTTGTGATAAATCCACTTTTATTTATAAATTCAATAATTTTACCATTATCTATTTGCTTGTCTAAATCTTCATTCATTGAAATTCTTGGTATTTCAACGACAAATGATGATGGCAAAGCTTTTATTTTAAAATCTAATCCCAAATTTTCATAATAAGCATTAACTCTTCTAAGTCCACTTCCTATTGCTTCAACTCTTTTTATTCTCATAAATAGAGCTTGTAAATATGGGTTTCTACTTGTTGAAAGTCCAGCTAAAACATCTTCTACTGTAATATTTCCATACAGTCCACCATAACTTATTAATTCAATACTTTCATCTTTATATATGTTTATTATATTTGATGTATAAGTTGAGTAATCTCTATGAATAAGAGAATTTAAAACTATTTCTCTAAGTATAAATTCTGGATATTCTTCTATATCTTCTCTTATACTTGTTTTTATTAAACCATAAGTTGCAGTATTTAATTTTAAATATTCAATTAAATTATCATAAGTTTCTAGCATTGATCCTGTAAATTCTTTTCTATCTAAAAAGTTTTCTTTCTCCTTCGACTGATATACTGCAAGTTTAAACGTAAATGGGTTTTGATCTGAAAGCAATAATCCCAAATTTGTATATTTTTTATCACTTGTTATATGTAAATTTTCCTTTATTTTTTCATCATCAATATCTATATTAATCTCTTTAAAAGCTTTACTCATATAATTGAAAGTTAAATTTTGATTACTAGAAATTGAAGTTTCAAAAGATAAACTACTATTCTTAATAATCATCTGTTTAATCGTTTCTTCTGTTACAGGCATTGAACAAGATCCAGTTCTTAAATACGTTCCTTTTGTAATCCCTTTGTCTTTTAAGTAATATATATCTATTCCTTTAGAAACCTTTATAACTATATAATCTTTATTTTCTATAGAATTAACATTAACAGATACAAATACACGTGGATCAGGAGAGATATTAGTTTTAATTCCATTAGATATTTTTTCTTCTATTTCTTTGGCATTTTCCAAGCCAAGTAAATTTCCAGAATCGTCATACCCAATATAAATTGTTCCTGATTTTGTATTTAAAAACGCTATAATTTCTTTATATATTTTATCTGTAAAAATTTCCTTAAACTCTATGTTTTCGTTTTCGTTCATTTTATTATCACCTCAAACCATTTTTCAATCGACCGCTCTATCGTTCAATCGACCGCTCTATCGTTCAATCGACCGCTTTATCGTTCGTTTTAATTATATTATAATATTTGTCCATTAAATTATGCAACTTTTTTAATTAAATAACTTTAACTTTCAAATCTAATGATACTAAAAAATTTAACATTATTGTATCATCTTTTTAACTAAAATACAAGGGTTATTACCCTTGTATCAATTCATTTTATTTTTATCTAGAAGGTGGGATTAAGCCAATAATTCTTCCAGCAAAATCACCAAAATTTTGTGACTGAATAATAACTTTTCCAGGCCCTGTAAGTTTTGTAAGAAACAAGCCTTCTCCACCCAAGAAAATGTTTGAAATTCCTTTTACAGTCTCAATTTCATAAGACACACTATCTTCAAAAGCTACTACATTTCCAGTATCTACTTTTAAAACTTCACCAGGTGCTAGTTCTTTTTCAATAGGATCACCATCTACTTCTAAAAATAGCATTCCATTTCCACTTGCTTTTTGAAGAATAAATCCTTCTCCTCCAAAAAGCCCAGCTGAAAATCTCTTTGTAAATGCAATTTTTATATCTACCCCTGTTTCAGCACAAAGAAATGCTCCCTTTTGGAATGTAATTCCATTTTTTGACTCTGATAAATCTAATACTTTAATATCCCCAGGTACTGTTGTAGCAAAAGCTACCTTAGCTCCATCTTGCTCTGCAGAAAAGGTATTCATAAAAATAGATTCTCCACTAAACATTCTTCCTAAACTTCTCATCACGCCACCATGAGCATTTGTCTTCATTTTAATGCCATTTGTTTGCCAAGCCATTGCACCTGTTTGCGTAAACATTTCCTCTCCTCGATTTAAAGTTACTTCTACAACTGGAACAGTTTTTCCAATAATTTCATATTTCATAAATATCCTCCTTACTTTCCTTTATTATTTTTTGAAAAAATAATCCCCCATTTTTTGAAAAAAGCTTCTAGAAACAGGCTTTTCCTCTTCTTTGATTTCTTCTATTACATTCTCTTGAGGGAATAACAAAGTATCTACTTTTTGATTATGTCTATCTAATTCTTTATCCCAAATATCTACTAATTTAACATCCTTTTGTAATCCTCCAACAGAGTCTTCAAAGAAAAGACAATTTAATACTTTTTTATCCAAATCCTTAGCAGAATGAATATACAATTCTAAAGGTAAAATGGCGTCTAATTTTAGATAATATAACTTATGAATTTCTTTTCCAAATAAATTCACCATATCTTGAATAAATTCCAAAGCATTACTTTGAATCACCTGCAAAATATGTTTTTCTAAATAATTTTGAAAAAAAAAAAAAAAAATTGGTTTTACCACTCCATCACTACAATCATATCCAATACAAGAAGGAGCAGAAGCAGAAATAAAAGTTTCTCTTATAGTTCCTGTTACAGCAGGTTTATACTCATAAAAAGTTTTTAATTCAAAACCTCCCATTTTAGCATGTTCAAAAGAAAAATCACCACTAACACTTTCAAAATAGGTATCAATTGTTTTACCACATAAATAAGATAAATATAGCTCTGGTCTTGCACTATAACCAATGTCAAAATTACAAGCTTTTCCACTATAGACTTTACAAAAATAATCTTTTAAAATTTTTAGTTTTTCAGCATGCTTTTGACGACTATATAATTTATCTTTTAAAATGCCTAGGAAATGATTCATGTCTCTTTCATCTTTAAAAACTTCATCTATTAAAATATGATTTTCATCACAAATCTCTTCTAAACTATGCTCTTCTAAATCTAAAATATCTTGTATATAACCTGCAACTTTTCTTGGTGTATGAGTTCTAAAATTAATCACCTCTGATAATTTATAAAAATCCATATCACTTTGAATGGTAATTGGAAATAATGCCTTTCTAGAAATATGTAAATATTCTGATTTTGGTGCATGATCATAAACCTTACTTAAAATCTCATACGCTTTTAAAGGAAAATAGCCATCTCTTGCCATAAAAACAATTTTTTCATATTGATTTTTAGTAACATCATCTAGTAACCACTTTACCAAAGCAAATAAATGGGTTCCTAATGCATAATACCCGATAAAAGCAGGATCTGCATTAAAATCTGTTTCTAAATGAAAAGCTCTAAACGGATTATCAAAATAATGATTAGCAATAACGGCTAACATACATCTAATTCCGATAAAAGTAGACGCATTTGCATTATCTTGCCAAATAGATAAACTTTTAAAATATAATTTACTTAAATCCCCTGTTATTGAAAGATCCCAATATACATGAATTGTTTTAGGGAGAAATTGTCCTTTTATTCCCTTTAAATTTGCATTTTCTACATCTGTTTTAAAATTATCTCCTATATGAACAACCTCTTGTGGATTTCTTTTTTCTTCTTTTAAAACCATATCATATAATTTTCCAGTTGCTTTTGTATCTTTACATTCTGCTGAAAGATAAAGATGATCTATTTTTTCATATCCATTCTTTTTCAGAATTTGTAAAATCGTTTCTTTTGGTAAATACATATCCGATGTACAAATCACTCTTTTTCCTTGTGATTTTGCAAGTTCATACAAAGCATAACCTGTTTTTCTTTGATAACAAAAAGAAATTTCATACTCTTTTTCTTTTTGTTTTACCTGTTCTAACAATTTTTGTTCTATGTGATACTGTGTACCAATATATTCATAAATTTGATCTAATGTAATTTCTTGTACTTGTTGTGTTTCTTCATATATTTTCTTTCTTACCTCTTTTTCAGCAGAAAACCTAATATTACTAAAATTTGTTCCCATAGAAATATGAGTAATTTCTCTAAAAGGTTCATTTAATAATTTAAAAAGATCAGAAGGTTCTAAAAAAGGTCTTACAACTAATGTATCAAAAATATCAAAACTAACACACGAAATCTCTTTATTACAAATATTTTCTTTAATTAGCTCTAAATCATTTTTCCAAGGTGTCTTTGCAGTGTAATAATAATTTACCAAATCCATACTTTCTTCTTTTGCTAAATATGAATTTAAAAATTCTAAATTTTCTTGCTTTTCTTCTTCTAAAATATTTGCTCTTAAAACACCCTCTTTTATTCTTGTCAAAATATGACATTCTGTGTTCATTAATAATGGTTCATACTTCTTATCTACATTTTTTATGCTTAAAAATTTCTGCATTTTCAAAAATGTATCTCTTATTTCCATAATATTTTGTTTAAAATTTATAAGAGGCGACTGAAAATCTATTTCATTCCTTTTATCGATATGTAAAAAGACACCATCTATATCTACTTTATCTAATCTCTTAGCATAAGAATATAACACAAAAGAAATTACCATATCTGTTAAAGAAGTATTACACTCTTCAAAAAATTCTAAATCATGTATTGCTTGTCTAAAAATATTACTTGTATAAAGTTTATTTCCTAAAAAATACCAATCATGACAAAGTCCTTCTTGCCTCAAAAATTCTTCCAAACAATCCTTTCCTTTTAATTCTTTTGGAAATGCGCTTTGACATAAATTAAAAACTGTTTTCTGCTCGTTTTCATCACTCATAATGACATTTCCAACAACAATATCAGATTGATTCTTTTGTGCTTTTTGAATAAGTGTCCTATAAAAATCAATTGCTACAAAATTACGGCTATCTAGTATTGTAATGTAATCCCCTTTTGCATGTTTTAATCCTGTAAGAATTCTGTGTAAGTCATCATCTTCTTTTCCTCCATACACAATTCTTTTATCAGAGTACTCTTCTAATTTTTCTTCCACATTTCCTACAAGAATAATTTCTAAATCTTGATAAGATTGGTCTAACAAAGAATGAATACATCTATCCAAATTTTCTCCTAATTCCTGTACCAATACAATAACAGATATTTTCTTATTTTTTGCCATTTTATGACTCACCTCTTTATATTTTACTTTGCCTAATTGTATTATATTGGAATTCTCCTCTTTTGTCAATAAATAGCAATTTTGAAGCAAAACAAAAATAGGACTAGAACCATCTTCTTTTTTTATAGATTCTAATCCTATTTTATTTATTTTTGGATCATTAACAAATCAGCCACTAATTGTTGATATTCATCTTGAGCATTTAAACAAGTATCTATTAAATATCCTTTTTCACCGCCATCTTGATATTCTTCTAAACCACGATAATAAAATACTTTATCCTTATCTAATATAATAAATGGAACAATATTATTTTTTAGACATTCTTTAAACATGATTATACGCCCAACTCTTCCAGTTCCATCTTGAAAAGGATGTATCTTCTCAAAATCGCTATGAAATTTTACAATATCTTCCAATGTAACTTTAGACAATAAATGATATTCTTGTAATAACTTCTTTATATTTTTTTCAACATCTTTAGGCTCAGAAGTTTTATGCATACCTACTTCATTAGGTAAAGCTTTATATTCTCCTACTCTAAACCAAGACTTTCTTTCATCCGAAGTTCCAGTTTTTAATATTTTATGAAATTCTTTTATCATTTCTTCTGTTAAAGTATCATCTGCCACTTCTAACATATAATCTACTAATTTAAAATGATTAATTGTTTCAACAATATCATCCACTTTTGTTTGTTTACTTCCTTCTTCAACTAATAAAGTATTCGTTTCATATATATATCTTGTTTGTTCTTCTGTTAGAGTACTTCCTTCCATATGATTGGTATTATATGCAAACTGAATTTGAGTGATATGATACAAATTTCCTTTTAACCTCATCTCTTTTTGTTCCCTTAAAACCTTTAATAAATTTACCATAAATGAATCTCCTCTTTTTCTCTTATTATTATACACCAACTACCATAATTTTCAAGTTATTTAGTTTTCTATTTATATCATTACAGTTTATTTTGGATCATTAAAAGTCGAAACGCATTTAAAATAGCAAGTATCGATACACCTACATCTGCAAATACTGCCCACCACATAGTAGTAAGTCCACAAGCACTTAATACCAAAACAATCATTTTAACCAAAAGAGCAAAAACAATATTTTCTTTGACAATTCGTAATGTTTTTTTAGCAATTTGAATAGCATTTGTAATTTTAGCAGGTTCATCTGTCATAATCACCACATCCGCTGCCTCTATCGCTGCGTCTGATCCTAAGCTCCCCATTGCAACTCCTACATCCGCTAATGCAAGTACTGGAGCATCATTAATTCCATCTCCTACAAAGGCAAGTTTCTTGGATGAAGACTTTTTCTGAAGCAATTCTTCTACTTTTTCTACTTTACCATCTGGTAAAAGCTCTGCATAGACTTGATCTATTTCTAGTTCTTTTGCTACCTTTTCACCAACTTCAGCCTTATCCCCTGTTAACATGACAATATTTTTAATATTTTGCCTCTTTAATTTCATAATGGCCTCTTTAGCGTCCTTTTTAATACGATCTGCTATCACAATATTTCCAACAAATTTTCCATCGATTGCTACATACAAAATAGTACCAATTTCTAAACACTTAGTATATTCTATTTGGTTTTCTTCCATTGCCTTTTTATTTCCAACAATAACTTCTTTTCCATCTACATTTGCCATTACTCCAAGTCCTGCTAATTCACGTACATTAGACACCTTATCCTCTTGTATTTTTTCAGAATACGCTTTTTTCAAAGAAAGCGAAATAGGATGATTTGAAAAACTTTCTGCATAAGTTGCATATTTTAAAAGTTCCTCTTCTTTTATTCCAATTGCTTCTATTTTCTGAACTTCAAACACGCCTTCTGTTAATGTTCCTGTCTTATCAAAAACAACAGTTTCTAGTTTTGCCAATGCTTCTAAATAATTACTACCCTTTACTAAAATTCCCATTTTAGAAGCTCCTCCAAGACCTCCAAAAAAGCTTAAAGGAATAGAAATTACAAGAGCACAAGGACAAGATACCACTAAAAAGGTTAAAGCACGATAAATCCAATCTGTTAAAGTGGTATTTGAGAAAAGAACAGGTGGTATTAATGCTAATAACACTGCGATTCCTACTACAACAGGAGTATAATATTTGGCAAACTTTGTAATAAAGTTTTCAGACTTTGATTTCTTGCTACTTGCATTTTCTACCAAGTCTAAAATTTTACTTACAGTAGATTCTTCAAATTCCTTTGTCACTTGAATCAAAATAACACCACTTTGGTTAATAGAACCACTTAAGGCATTATCCCCTACATTTACTTCTTGTGGAATAGATTCTCCTGTTAAAGCAGAAGTATCTAGCATAGAATGTCCTTCTAAAATAACACCATCTAGTGGAATTTTTTCACCTGGTTTTACGACAATTGTTTCTCCTATATGAACTTCTTCAGGACTTACTTTGATAACCTTATTTTCACGCTTTACATTTGCAAAATCTGGTCTAATATTCATTAAACTTGCAATTGACTTTCTAGACTTATCAACAGCATAACTTTGAAATAATTCTCCTATTTGATAGAATAACATAACCGCTATTGCTTCTGAAAATTCCCCTATTAGCAAAGCACCTATAGTGGCAACGGTCATTAAAAAATTCTCATCAAAAATTTTTCCACGAAATAGATTTCTACAAGCTTTTAATACAATTTCCATTCCCACAAGAGCATAACTTACAAAATATAATCCATACTTTAACCAATCATTTGGAAAAGGAACACAAAGGGAAATGATTAGTAAAATACTAGACAAAATAATGAAAACTAACTTTTTCTTCAACAACCTCACCTACATTCCTTTGATTTTAATATCTGGTTCCTCTTTTAAAATCGTTTTTTTAATCTTTTCCATAATCATCTCTTCTTTTTCTTCCATAAATTCTACCACTACTTTTTGTGTTAAAAAATGAACACTTACCTCGTTTACTCCTTCTATTTTAGCAATTGCTTCCTCTATTTTACTAGCACAATTTGCGCAATCTAACCCTTCTAAATAAAATACTTTTTTCATAATACTCCTCCCTTTTAACTTTTATGTTCAATATGTTCTATACCAAGCTCAAAAAGTCCTTTTACATGGTCATCATCTAACGTATAATATACTTCTTTTCCTTCTTTTCTACATCTTACAATTCCCATTCTTCTTAATGTACTCAATTGATGAGAAATAGAAGACTTACTCATACTAAGTACATTTGCAATATCACAAACACACATTTCATTTTTATCTAGTGCAAATAATATTTTTGCCCTGGTGGTATCTCCAAGAATTTTATAAAATTCAGCTAATTTTAAAAATAAATCTTGACTAGGCATTTGTTTTAAAGTGCTATCCACTACTTCTTGATGAATGACATTACAGTCACAAACAAACTCATTTTTAGACATTTTTTACCTCCTCTTATTGAATATATGTAAAAAACGATTGAATTATTATTCAACTATATTTTTATTATATTCCTTTGCTTTTTGATTGTCAATACCTTTGCTTTTTTTTCATGTAAATCCCTTTTTTAGTTACTTTACAAATTTAAAAAGCGGGTATATAATAGGATAGATCATTTATGAAAAAAAATAATAAATGATCTATTTACTAAATCAAAAAACATAAAAAAATTTCAAAATGATCAATATAGATAATCAAGAAAGGAGGATGAAAATGAAAATCGTTACATTACATGTAGAAGGTATGGTATGTGAAGGTTGTGAAAATCGCATACAAAAAGCTTTAAAAACGTTAGAAGAAGTAAAAGAAGTTTCTGCTAGTCATACTACTGGTGTCGTTAGCATTACTCTTGAAAAAGATATAGATGAAAAAATACTAATAGAAACCATTGAAGATATCGGCTTTGATGTAAAGGAAGGTTAAGATGAAAAAAATCATATTAAAAATAGATGGCATGACTTGTAGTGCTTGTTCCAATGGATTAGAAAAATATTTAAACAAGCAAGATGGAATTAGTAATGCAACGGTAAATCTTGTTATGGCAACCGCTTCCATTGAATATGATCCTTCAAAATTAACACTGTCACAAATAGAAACGTTTGTTAAAAAAGCTGGATTTGAAAGCTTAGGGTTATATCAAGATCAAAAGCAAGAGAAAAAACAAAACCATGAAAAAATAAAATTTTTTGTATTTGGTATACTTGCTATTATTTTATTATACATCTCTATGGGACATATGATAGGATTACCAACATTTTCTATTTTCAATATGCATGTATCTCCCCGCTCTTATACTTTAACATTATTTATCCTTTCCCTTTTCTTCTTATATTATGGAATGGATATTTTAAAAAATGGATACAAAAATCTAATTCATAAAACACCCAATATGGATACACTTGTATCTATCGGGGTTCTTAGTAGTATGCTATATAGCATTTATCATATGATTTTAATTTTTCAAGGAAAAATAGAATATGTAGACAGCTTATACTTTGAATCTGCTGCTATGGTAATCTTCTTTATGAAACTAGGAAGATATTTAGATGGAATGAGTAAAGATAAAACCAAACAAGCTATTGAACAACTTGTCCAAATTACACCAAGTAAAGCAATTATTAAAGTAGATGGTGTCGAAAAAGAAGTAACCATTGATGAGATTAAAAAGGGAGATATTGTGGTAAGTCATGCAGGTGATCGCATTTCGGTTGATGGAGAAATTACATCTGGAAAAGCTCACCTAGATGAATCTTTTATTACAGGAGAAAGTAAACCTGTAAATAAAACCATTGGGCAAAAAGTAATCGCAGGTAGTTTAAATTATGATGGCTACCTAGAATATACAGCGGAAAGAATTGGAAAAGAATCTACCATTTCTCAAATTGTAACACTGGTAGTAGAGGCAACTAATACAAAGGCACCTATTGCCAAAATTGCAGATAAAGTAAGTGGCTTCTTTGTTCCTGCAGTTATGTTACTTGCCATTCTTGCTCTTGTTATTTATCTTGTTTTAGGCTATTCTTTTGAACAAGCATTAACCACATTTATAACGGTTTTAGTAGTTGCTTGCCCTTGTGCTTTAGGCCTTGCTACCCCTCTTGCGATCGTTGTTAGTGAGGGAACTTGTGCAAGACATGGTATTCTTGTTAAAAAAAGTGAGATACTAGAAAATGGTTCTAAAATCTCTACCGTTGTTTTTGATAAAACTGGAACCCTTACTTATGGAACATTAAAAATTAGCAAAATCATCCATTATAGTGACATTCCAGAACAAGAAATCATGCAAAGTGTTGCAAGTATAGAAGCAAAATCTACTCATCCTATTGGAAAAGCTTTTCAAGAATATTTAAAAGAACATTCTCTAGAACCTTTGCCAGTAGAAAATTTTGAAAACATTAGTGGATATGGCATTAAAGGAACTATTGATCAAACTGAAATATTACTTGGAAATGCAAAACTACTAGATTACTACCATATTTCTAATCCCTACTTACAAGATGAAAATACATTAAGTAGCGAGGGAAATAGTATTATTTATGTAGTTCAAAATCAAAAAATAGTTGCACTAATTGGTGTAAATGATATTGTAAAAGAAAATGCAAAACAAGTCATCCAAGATTTAAAAAAGAATCATATAGAAACCATTATGCTAACAGGAGATCATCAAAATACTGCTAGTCAAATTGCAGAAAAAATTGGCATTGATCAAGTCATTGCAAATGTTGTTCCATCGCAAAAAGCAGACATTATCAAAAAATTAAAGGAAGAAGGAAAAAAAGTCATGATGTGTGGCGATGGAATTAACGATAGTCCTGCTTTAGCAAACGCAGATATTGGAGTTAGTGTAAGTAGTGGAACAGAAATTGCAATGGATTCTTCCGATGTTATTTTAATGAATAACGATCTTAGCAAAATACTAGATTTTATTACCATTAGTAAACATACAATACGCATTATTAAACAAAATCTATTTTGGGCGTTTTTCTATAATACCCTTATGATTCCGATTGCATTAGGAATTTTAAAACCTATTGGAATTGCAATTAATCCAATGATAGCTGGAATAGCTATGGTAATCAGTAGTTTAACCGTTATTCTAAATTCTTTGCGACTACGCTATCTTAAAAAAACAAGATAAAAAATAATATCAAAAAATCATGGACAAAAATCCATGATTTTATTTTTTTGTTATTTTTATGCTTTTTTTACATTTTTCTTCTGTTTATTTTTTACAATAAATACTCCACTAATTCCAACAATTGCAACAACTAAAACAACTACATATACCCAAACGGATATATCGGATGTATCTACTGGTGGCTCATATATACAAGTATTTACAACTGTATTTCCTTCAATATGTTTTTCATAATGACGATCTGTTTCTTTTTCATCTACAGTATACTCTATTTCATTACCTAATTCATCATATTTTGGTAATTTAAACGAATAACTCCATGAATCAGTTTCAGTTACTTTTTGTTCCGCTACTACTTCATCACCAACTAAGACTTGCAATACAACACTATTTGGACGTTTTCCATATTCATCATTGTTATCTTCCCATTTTTTTACTGCTTTTACTAATACTTGTTCATTTGGTACTACAAATTTATTGACAACTTTTTGATTTAACATATCTGTATTTTCAATGCTTTCTTTTTCATAGAAAATACTATCTATTCTTTCAGATAAAGTATAATTTATTTCATTACCTAAACTATCATATTTTGCTAAATCAAATGCATAACTCCAATTTGTTTTTTCACTTACTTCTGCTTCTGCTACAACCAAATCACCATTTTTTATTTGTAATATCACACTTTCTGGGCGTTTCTCTGCTAAATTATCATTGTCATCCCATTCTTTTGTTCCTACTATTGTGATTTTATCTTCTGGTACCACAAATTTATTTGTAATTACATTTCCTACTATATTTTTAATATAGAATTCACTTTCAAATGTTTCATCTACAGTGTAACTGATTTCATTTCCTAAGTTATCGTATTTTGGTAATTCAAAAGTGTGCTCCCAATTGTTTTCCTCACTTACTTCTGCCTCTGCTACTACAGTTTCTCCATCTTTTACTTGTAATATAATACTTTCTGGACGTTTCTCTGCTTCATCATCGTTATCATCCCAACTTTTTTGTACTTTGATTTGTACTTTTTCATCTGGTACTACAAATTTGTTTATTACTACATTTTCTTCTACTCCTATTTTTTCGTAAAATTTATTTCCTATTTCTCTTTCATCTATACTATATTCTACTTCATTTCCATATTCATCATATTTTGGTACTGTAAATTCATATCT
>CALXBS010000030.1 GCA_944386605.1 uncultured Clostridia bacterium
CCGCCACTTGCGAGAACCGCTTGAGTGGTGGTGTGAGAGGGGAAAAACACACTAAGTGTTATTCCTCTACTCAATTATTTGCTATATACTTGTATAATTTACCATATTTACTTGCTTTTTTAAATTTTTTATTATATAATGGATACAAGGAGTGAGGAAAATGAAAGTTATAACTATCAATACACATGTACATCATCATGGATAGTTATGCTTGTAGTGTTTAGAAACAATACAGGCATAGCAGTTTTTTGATGCCTGTACATGATAGATTTTTCGCATGTAGGGCATTTGGCATACATGCTTTTTTTATTTTTAAAAGGAAAAGGGGAATTATTATGGAAGAAAAAAGAGTAATACCAAAAACACTACCTGGATTTATGGAATTATTACCAGGAGAACAAATTTTATTTAATCAAATGAGAGAAAAAATACAAAAATCTTATGAAAGATTTGGATTTTTACCTTTGGATACACCAATTATTGAATATTCACAAGTTTTACTTGCTAAAGCTGGAGGGGAAACAGAAAAACAAATTTATCGTTTTCAAAAAGGAGACAATGATATTTCTTTAAGATTTGACTTGACAGTTCCTTTAGCAAAATATGTGTCTATGAATTATCACGAGTTAACATTTCCTTTTAAGCGTTACCAAATTGGAAAGGTATTTCGTGGAGAAAAGCCACAAAAGGGAAGATATCGTGAGCTTTATCAATGTGATATTGATATCATTGGTGATGGAGAGTTAAGTAATATTCATGACGCTGAAATTCCTTGTGTGATTTATACAACTTTTAAAGAGCTGGGTTTTGATTATTTTACAATTTATATCAATAATCGAAAAATTTTAAATGGATTTTTTGAAGCGTTAAACATAACTAAAAAATCAGTAGAAATTTTAAGAATTATTGATAAGATTGATAAAATTGGAAAAGAAAAGGTAGAAAAAGAATTACAAGAATTAGAGTTAAGTGAGAATATCATTGAGTCTATTATGCAGTTTATTTTAATACAAGGAAGTAATGAACAAAAAATTGCAAAATTAAAAGAAATGAATATTCAAAATGAGTTATACTTATCTGGTGTAAAAGAATTAGAAGAAGTATTAGGCTATATTGAAGCTTTAGGAGTACCAGAGGAATATTACCAAGTAGATTTAAAAATTGTCAGAGGGTTAGATTACTATACGGGTACGGTTTATGAAACATTTTTTAATGATTACAGAAGTTTAGGAAGTATTTGTTCTGGTGGTAGATATGATAATTTAGCTGAATTTTATACCGATAAAAAATTACCAGGTGTTGGTATTTCAATTGGTCTTACAAGATTATTTTATAAATTAAATGAACAAAATATGATTCAAGTAAAAAAATCTTCTATTGCGGATGTTTTGGTAGTACCTGTGGATGTAGATGTAAAAGAAGGCTTAAAAATTGCTAGCATTTTAAGAGAGAATAAAATTAATACAGATGTATTTTCTAGTGAGAAAAAGATGAAAGCAAAGCTAAAATATGCAGATAAATTAAAAATACCATATGTGTTATTAGTAGGAGAAGAAGAATTAAATACCAAGAAATTTACTTTAAAAAATATGGAAACAGGTGAACAAATAAAAGATAGTCTAGAAAAGATTATACAAAAAATAAAGGGATAAATAAAGTAAAGGGAAAATATAAAATATTACTTATATTTTCTCTTTATTTCTTTTTTTGTTTGACATAAATTGTTTCAGATGTTATAATGTTCTTGTTAACTCTATAAAATAATCACTAATTAGGAGGGTTATAGTATGAAAGGATTAAAATTAAAAAAAATGGTACGGTTTGGAGTAGTTTTTACTCTATTGTGGTTACTTATGTTTCAGACAGTTTTTGCTGCAGGAACAGAAATACCAGATCCAACACCAGAGTTCTATGTCAACGATTTTGCAAATGTTTTTTCCGAAGATCAAAGAATTAGCTTGATAGAAAAGGCGGAAGATTTAGCAAAGACAACAGATAAAATGCAAGTAGTTATTACCACTATGGAAACATTAAATGGTGAAGATCCTACAAAATTTGCTAATGAAATGTATAAAGAGTATCAAATCGGAGAAAACGATATGGGAGCTTTAATTTTGCTACTAACACAGGATAGAGAAATTAAAGTGCAGTTAGGCAAAAATGTAGAACCATATCTCTCTGTCCGCAAATTAGGCTCTTTGGTTGACGAAAATGCAATTCCTTATCTTGCTAATGATGAATTTGCACAAGGTCTTATTTCTCTTCAAGAGGTATTTATACAAGAATTTATAGCGATACAAGAGCAAATAAATGCGGCATCTACAGAAACAGGTAGTAGTACGGGTTTTAATTTTATGCTATTATGGATCCTAATAGGAGTTGGTAGTGTAATTGCTTTAATTGTTGTTTTTTACCATCTTTTTAAACGTATAAAAGAGTCTGAAAAAGAAATAGAGCAATTAGAAGAGGAAAAATCTAATATCGGTCAGTTCTTAAAGAATGAATTTAAAAGAAAAGAGGTGGATTTAAATTCAACTATTTCTAGTCTTGAAAGGGACTTAGAATCGCTAAAAGTGAAATATCGCTTTGAAAGAGAAAGTAAAGAAGTTCTAGAAGATTGGAAGAGAAGAGTACTTACCATTGATAAAGAGATGGATGAGAAAGTAAATGAGATGATTGCAGAAGAAAAAAGGCAGGAAGATCAAAAAGTTGCAAAACGAACCTCTCATTTAATATTAAGTGCTCTTGAACTCGAGGCTACAAAAGAAAATTATTATCAGTTTAGTAATGCTTTAGATTCCTATTCTGCTTTAACAAAAGAACAGCTGCAATATGTTGAGGGAGATATAGATCGCTTGAAGGATCAGTATAGTTTAGCTAAAAAGAAAAAGCTTGCTTATGAAGAAGAGCAAAAGATTAAAAGAGCTAAAGAAGAGAGTGAGAGGTCTAAAAAAGAAATTAACAGGATCCTTTCTTCTTTATCTAGTGATCCTTCAAGAAGAGTTTCTTCTTTAAAAGAGGCAATGGGTTACTATGATAAACTTTCTGCTTTTTCTCAGCAGTATTTTGATTTAGCACTTCTTGGTCAGTTACGTGGAATGTTAGAAGAGGCTGAAAGAAGAGAACGTGAAGAAGAAGAGAGAAGACGTAGAGAAGAGGAAAGAAGACGTAGGAAAGCAGAAGAAGAAAGAAGGAGAAGAAATTCTTATCATAGTTCTAGCTTTAGGTCTAGTTCCGGTTCTAGTTCTAGTCATTCTCATCATAATCATGGCTTTGGAGGAACGTCTAGAGGAGCAGGAGTTGGTAGGAAATTTTAGAAAGGAGTTTTATGAAAGCTGATCTAAAAAAGATTGGACTTTTGAGTCTTCTTCTATGTTTCTTGCTCTCATTTCAAGTATTTGCTGAAACTTCCTATCAAGATATTGCAAAAGAAGTACGGCAAGATATCTATGTTTATGATCAATGTGAGTTTGTAGATGATTCTGCCGAAGAGCAAATCAATAGCTGGATTAAGGAAGTAAAAGACAAAACAACTGCAGAAATTTTTGTTGTTACAGTAGAAGACTTAGATGGTTCTTTGCTTGAAAGATATGGTTATGATCTTTTTAATGCCATTGAAATAGGAAGTAAGGAAGAAGATAATGGTCTCTTGCTATTAATTGCTGGAAAGGATCAGAAAGCAAGAATTGTGATAGGCAGAGGGTTAGAAGCAGATATTAGTGCTGCAAAATCTGGAAGAATACTAGATCAATTCTTTGTTCCTTATCGCGAGGAAGGAAATTTATCAGAGGGTGTTTTCTATACTACGCAGGCTCTTATTTCCGAAATTTCCGAAAAATATGATGTAGAATTTTCTGAACAAGAAAATTTTGTAAAAGAAGAATCGGATAATGGTTTCTATCTTTTAATTGCAATCATTGTTATTATTTGTATATTGCTAGACTGTAGCTTTAATAGAGGAAGAATTACTATCTTTGTGCTAGAAGTTCTATCAGAATCAGGTGGTAGTAGTCACCATTCAAGTGGATCTGGTAGAAGTGGTGGCGGTAGAACAAGAGGATCAGGTGCTTCAAGATAATTCAAGGAGGAAAAATAATGACAAATAAAATTGGAAAGTTTATGTTGGTAGTAATTGCAGCAATTGTATTGCTGGTGGGCTGCTTGGCTGGATCTGTTATTGGTACGAAAAATAAGTTGAATAGATTGTATCATGAGGTTCAAAACTATGAAAGTAAAGTAGAGAACTTGATTCATGACAAGGCAGTGAAGATTCCGGATTTGGTAGCAGTTGTTGAAAGAGGCTCTGAGCATGAAGTCGAAATCATGGAAGCAATTGCAGGTGCTAGAGCGAATGCCAATACGATCTTAGAGGCTGGAGATGTTTCGAAAATGGACGAAGCTAACCAGAATCTGGAAGTGCAGATTGACCAGATCAGAAGTATTATTGTAGAAAGCTATCCTGAAATTGCTGCAAGCCAGCAGTATATTGGTTTGATGGATGAGATATCCAGTGCACAGGCGATGATTTCGATAGCAAGAGAAGACTATATCAATGCTTGCACAGAATATAACATTAAGATTTCAGAATTTCCAACGAGTCTTTTTGCAGATATGTGGGGATATGAAGAAATCGAGATGTACCAGAAAGCCGAAACCGACTCAGAAAGTGGACTGGTTAATTTTGGTTCATAAGTTATAATGTAAAAATGCTGATTTTGCGTTTGCAATTTCAGCATTTTTCTTTTCTTTTTTTATTTTTTATTCTTTTCTTATTTAATTTAATTTATTTTTTCTTTTTCCTTTTCTTTTTCATTCTCTCTCTTTTTTTCTTTTTCACTATTTTGTAAAATTTCTAGTAATTTATGAAAAATTTTTAAGTGTGCTTTTTCATCTTCTATAATTCTTGCAATCACTTCTTTGATATTGTTACTTGTACTTTTTTCTATGATTTGCATATATTCAGCAATTGCTTTTTCTTCTAAAAGAATGTTATCATTTAAAAATTCTTTTACATTGGTGTTGTATTTTATTTGGTTGGTAGACCATGGGTTACAAAGAGATAAATTTTGATCAATATATCTGCAAAACTTTGGATTAATTCCTTGTGCAAGAAGTAACTGACTTAAGATTTCTAGATGGTGCATTTCTTTAATAGAAATACGTTCTAAAATAGCATAAAGTCCTTTATATATGGCATTTGGTTTTACGATAAAACTTTGATAAATATATTGTGTAGAAGCGGTAAATTCTCCTGAATTTCCTGCATAAGCTTCTATTAAATCAGGAACAATACCGCTGTCTTTTTCTGTTGTAATGACTGGATAAGAAGTAGTTATTTCATAATCTTTCATATTTAATTCTTCAAAACTCATTTAAATCACCTGATATATTGTATTCTTTTTTGATCATTTTATGCTGAAAAATGCCGAAAAAGCTTAAAAATTTGACAATCGAAAAAAAGTAGAATATAATTTGTCTCATATACAAATATTATATAGTGAAAGGAGTTTTTGGAAGGTTATGGAAAAAGAAAGGAAAAATGAATTTGATTTTAAATTTTTAAATTTAATCATGTACATTGGTGCTTTTGTAATTGCTTATTATGTATTAAAGAATGTAGGTATTTTTGATAAAATAGTAGAAGCACTGTTGGCTTTAACACCGGTTTATCTAGGAATTATTCTTTGTTGGATTTCGTTACCCTTGGCCAATAAGTTAAAAAAACTGGGGTTAAATAAAAATGTGGCAGCGATTATTTCATTAGTGATTATTTTTGGTTTTATGATTTTTGTATTTTCAATGATTATTCCAATGCTCATTGAACAATTAACAAGTCTTGCAAAAGAATTACCAAATATTTACAGTAGTATTGTGACGTTTGCAAATCAATTTTTATTAGATAAATTTGGAATTGAAAATGGTATTCAGTTATCCGAAAGTTTAAAAAGTGCAGATATTATTCAAAAATATATGGGAGACGTATTATCGTATTCCATTACAACGATACAAAGTGTGGTAAATGTAGTCATTACGATAGGAACTACGATTGTTGTTTCTTTCTTTATGGTAAAAGATATTGATCGTTTTAAAGCAACTACCATAGATCTTTTGTCTAAAAATAGCAAAGATAAAAATAGAAGAAAGATGTTAATAGAAATTGATTCTACTTTAAATTCTTATGTAAAAGGCGTTATTTTAGATAGTATTATTGTTGGAATTATGACAACTATTGTATGTATGGTATTAAAGTTAGATTATGCAATTATTTTTGGAATTATCATTATGTTTTTAAATTTAATTCCATATATTGGGGCTCTTCTTTCATATACACTCGCTTCTCTTTATGCACTTAGTGTGGGAGGACCTGTTCTTGCATTGATTACCTTTGTATCGCTATTTTTAGTGCAAGTCATTGACGCAAATATTTTACAACCAAATATTGTTGCTAAATCGGTAAAATTACATCCAGTTGTGGTTTTAGGTGGATTAATTGTGTTTGAATTATTTTTTGGAATTTTGGGAATGATTATAGCAGTCCCTGTTTTAGGAATTGGGAAAGTGATTTTAAAATATCAATTTAGTATTGATATGGATGGAGAATTAGAAGAAGAAATTGAGGAAAAGGGAAGAAAAGGTTTGTTAAAAAAATTCTTTAATAAACGTGTGCAAAAGGTAAGTGTTGCAAAAAATGCAATCGATGTATCAGCAGAGCAAAAAGAGGATACGAAAGAAGATCATGAGGATAAGTAGTTATAAAAAGGCCAATCAATCGATTGGTCTTTTTTCTATTAAATGTCTATGTAATATTTCCATAAAATGTTCTGCAATTTCTTTATCTACAATGATATTTAAAGATAATTCGCTAAAAGAAATCATGTAAATCGTAATGTTTTCTTTTCCAGCAAGTTCAAATATTT
This sequence comes from uncultured Clostridia bacterium, assembly GCA_944386605.1. GTDB lineage: Bacteria > Bacillota > Clostridia > TANB77 > CAG-465 > CAG-465. Next base: position 6,918 of record CALXBS010000030.1, read on the forward strand.
TAGAAATTGCTTGTTTATTAGACATAATCATATCTCCTACTAAACAAATTTTTGCAATGTCTTCTTTTTTAGTAATAAACTGAATGTCATTTGTCTCTATATTTTCTTCCTCGTTTGTTACAAGACTTCCTTTTCCTTCTTTTAGTGCATTTTTTACATAAATAGGCATGTTGTATTTTTTTCCTACTTGCACGGAACGGTTATGTAATACTTTTGCTCCTGCAGAAGCTGCTTCTAACATTTCATTATACGAGATTTTCTTTAATAATTTTGCTTTTTTGATGATACGAGGATCCGCTGAATAAATTCCATCGATATCACTATAGATTTCGCATTTATTTGCTTTTAGTGCAGACGCAATTGCTACAGCACTTAAATCACTTCCGCCTCTTCCTAAAGTTGTGATATTTCCTAATTTATCAATTGCTTGAAAACCAGCAACAATAACAATGGTATCGTTGTTTAAGTAGTTTAAGATATTTTCGGTATAAATCGTTTTGATGTTAGCATTTCCATAAGTAGAATCGGATAAGATTCCTGCTTGGTAGCCTGTTAGACTAACAGATTTGTATCCTTTTTCATTTAACATCATAGAAAGCAAGGCAGCCGTTTGGATTTCACCAGTTGTAAGTAAAAGATCTAAATCCCTTTTATTAGGGCTTGCAGAATATTCCTTGGCCTTGGTAATTAAATGATCGGTTGTTTTTCCTTGTGCAGATACAACAACTACCAGTTTATTTCCTTTTTCTTTGTAATTCATGATATTTTGACATATTTTTTCTAAATTTTCTTTTGTGGCTACGGAAGTCCCACCATATTTTTGAACGATAATATTCATATATTTCACCATCCTAAGATATAATATGAAAAGATTTATGATATTGTTAATAGTAATACAAAAAAGATATTAATTGACATAAATCTAAAAATATGCTATAATTTTTCCGTAAGTTACTAAAAAACTTGTTGAATTCAACAGGTAAAAAAATTAAAGGAGGCTAAAAAATGATAGCAAAAGCAAGAAAGACATTACGGGTAATAACTGGTTGGATTTTTTGTGGACTGGGACTAGCTATATTTTTGTTTTATTTGATAGCATTCTGTTGTCCGAGTGTGCGGGTAAAGCAAAATCCGGAGTTTATCCAAGACATGGTTGGGATTTTAAGTGGAGAAACAATACAGTTTATTGAGCCACAGCTTCGTAGTAAAGTAAATACAACCAATGTGTGTGCCGTATTAGATTGTCAGTTACAAAGCTTTGAAATTACAGACGCATATGTTGAGAAAGTGTGCCGGCGTGTGATAGAGGAGGATTATCGCTCTCAAAGATACTTGGTAATGACCTATTTTAAGCAGGATCAAAAACTTGTTTTTACTACCAATATCCAGCAAGATTCCGTACAAAATCGTGTGATTGAAGGTGTGGCAACGCAAGAGGATTTGCAGAAGGAAGTAGCATATATTACGTTAAAATTAAATGACCGGATGAAAATGGCGAATGGAGATTTTACTGAAACAAGAAAAAATGAGATTCATTTGCAAATCTTTTGGGGAACGATTATGCTAATAGTGGGATTTAATTTGATCTTTCCTGAAAAAGAACATCATTTTGTAGCGCCAAAGATCAAGCCAAAAAAGTTTTGGAAGAGGAAACAGCTGGAGAAAGAAAAGATAGAAAATAGTTAAATAGGTAAAACCTAGGTGTGTGAAAGCACATCTAGGTTTTTTCTCTAGGAAAGAAAAAATGATTAGAAATATATGGAATATATATAAAAATAATAGATATAAAAAATATATATAAATGATGAATATAAAAAATAAAAATGATATAAAATCTTTTTTTTCATTTACAAAGAGGTATAAAAATGATATAAATAAAAATGAATAACCATTCAAAATGATTTTTTGTGAAACTAGACTTTTGTCATGGAGTATGGTATAATTAAGAGCGATAAAAAGGAGGAAAAATGTTTTTTTCAAAATTAAAAGAAAGTTTAAAAAAGACAAAAGAGACATTAGATATTAAACTTAGTAATGTTTTTACAAGTTCTAAAGATATCAATGAGATTATAGATGAAATAGAAGAAACTTTGATTTTATCCGATGTTGGATTTAATACAAGTACCAAAATTTGTGATCATTTAAGACAGGATCTAAAAAAGCAACTAGATAAAAGTGAAGAGGAAATTAAGACGTTATTAAAAAAAGAAATGGCGGAAATTTTAGAAAATTCACAAATAGAGGAAATAAGTGATTTTGATTATGAGGGAAAACAAGTGTTGTTAGTAGTAGGTGTCAATGGAGTTGGAAAAACAACTTCTATTGGAAAACTAACAAACCTTTATCAAAGAGCTGGAAAAAAAGTATTACTAGTAGCTGCAGATACTTTTAGAGCAGGTGCTATTGAGCAATTAAATATCTGGGCTGAAAGAGTACAAGCAGATATTTGTCTAGGAAAAGAAAATCAGGATCCTTCTTCTGTGATTTATGAGGGAACTAGAAAATTTTTAGAAGGAGATTATGATGTTTTAATTTGTGATACTGCTGGTAGACTGCATAATAAAAAGAATTTGATGGATGAATTAGAAAAGATGAAAAAAGTAATTGATAAAAATTTACCAGATATCAAAAAGCAAGTTTTTATGGTATTAGACGCAACCACTGGACAAAATGGTGCCATACAGGCAAAAACATTTTTTGATAAAATTAAAGTAGATGGAATTGTTTTAACCAAACTAGATTCTACAGCTAAAGGTGGCGTTGTTTTTAGTATTGTAGATGAATTAAACATTCCTATAAAATATGTAGGAGTTGGAGAACAATTAGAAGATATGGAAATTTTTGATGCGAAAACATTTGTAGAAGCAATTGTATAACAAAAGGTGCATATATATAATTAAGAGGAGTGAGAATATGGAAAAAAATCAATATGAAGGACTTTCTCATATTTTAAAAGAAAAAAATATTAAGTATGATGAGTCTATGAAAAAGCATACAACTATGCAAGTGGGAGGTACTTGTGATTGTTTGGTTTTACCGGAGAGTATAGAGGAAATTCAAAAGGTAGTCTCTTATGCAAAGGAAAATCATATCCCTTATTATGTCATTGGAAATGGAAGTAATTTGCTAGTAAAAGATGAAGGAATTCGTGGTTTGGTGATTAAAATTGGACCAAAGTTTTCTAGTGTTGCAGTAGAAGATGAAAAAATCATTGCAAGCTCTGGTGTAGGAACTCCTAGAGTAGCACAAGTTGCTAAGAAGCATGCTTTAACAGGTTTAGAGTTTGCCTGTGGTATTCCTGGTACTGTAGGTGGATGTGTGAGAATGAATGCAGGTGCTTATGGTGGGGAAATGAAAGATGTTGTTGAGTCTGTTACGTATTTAGATTCGGATGGAAATATTAAGAAGATTCTGAACAAAGATATGGAGTTTGATTACAGACATAGTGTTTTTGGAAATCATAAGGATTGGATTATTCTTTCTGTTACGTTTGCTTTGAAAAAAGGTGATGTAGAAGAAATTTCTAAGTTAATGGAAAGTAATGCTTTGGCAAGAAGAACCAAACAACCTTTGGAATATCCTAATTTTGGAAGTGTTTTTAAAAGACCTACCGGTTATTTTGTAGGAAAATTGGTACAAGATAGTGGACTAAGAGGTTATCAAATTGGAGGAGCACAAGTTTCTCAAAAACATACAGGATTTATTATTAATACTGGAAATGCGACTTGTCAAGATGTTCTAGATTTGATACGATATGTGCAAGATACCGTTTATGAAAAGTTTAATGTAAAACTTCAAACAGAAGTAGAAATTATTGGAGGAGAAAAATCATGAAAGCTTTATTAGAATGGCTTAAGCCAGGTGCTAGAGTAAAGAGATATATTGTGATTCAAATTATATCGATTATTGTATTGATATTTTGTGTGGTAACATTAAAGTCAACTTTTGATTTGTCTAGAAAAATGTTACTTGCCTATATTGTTTTAATTACCATATCGATTTTTGGAATTATTTTTTCATTTATTTTGGCACAAAAGAATATTTTATTTGTTTCGTTAAAAAATATTTCTAGAAAGAATAAAAGTATTCGTGTTAAGAAGTTGTTATATGGAGATCCTAGCCTTAAAAAAGGCCCTAAGATTGTTGTAATTGGTGGAGGAAGTGGTTTACCGAATTTATTAAAAGGTTTAAAGGAATATACTTCTAACATTACAGCAGTTGTGAATGTATCTTCAGATGATACTACCATTAGCTCTGCAATGTCTGGAATAGATAGAGTAACCCCAGGAGATATTAGAAAGTGTATTGCAGCACTTTCTACTTCTGAATCCGATATCGGTTCCTTACTTACTTTTAGAAGCAAAGAAGACCGCATTGAGGATAGAAATTCTGTTGGTAATGATATTATTACGGCTTTAATTGAAATTACTGGAAGTTTTCCTAAGGCAATAGACAAGCTATCTGAAATTTTTAATATGCAAGGTAAAATTTATCCTGTAACCACACAAGAAATTATTCTATGTGCTGGTTTAGAAGATGGTGAAGTGGTTGTTGGAAAAGAAAATATCATAGAAAGGGTAAAAGAAACCAAGAGTCCAATTAAGCAAATCTTTTTAAAAGATGGGGGCGTAAAAGCGCTTCCAGATGTAGTTGAGGCTATTAGAAGTGCCAATGTGATTGTATTAGGACCAGGTGCTCTTTATACTTCTGTTGCTTCTAGTTTGTTAGTAGAAGAAGTTTCAAAGGCTATTGTGCGTTCTAAAGCAAAAAAAGTGTATGTTGCAAATATTATGAATCAACCAGGTCAAACAGATGGTTATACACTTGCACGATATATTAATGAAATTGAAAGATATATAGGAAAGCATGTTTTAGACTATGCAATTGTTAACAATGGGGAAATTACAGAGGAAATGATTAAAGATTTTAATCAGGAAGATTCTACCCCTGTTAAAATTGATTTAGAAAATATTCAAAATAGGGCAATTTCGGTTGTACAGGAAGATTTAATTTTAACTGCTAAAAATGCCATTATTCATAATAGTGAAAGGCTTGCAGAAATTATTATGGCAATTACTAACTCTAAAAAAATAGGGGAGTTAAATATTGTTAGAATCAAGAAAAAACATATGAAAAATCAAAAAAATATGATGGATAAAAAGCAAATGGCATCTACGTTAAAATCCGTAAAAGAAAAAGTCGCTAAGGAAAAGAAAGAGATCGAAAAAATAAAGGAAGGACATGCTAAAAAAGCCCAAAAAGTTGTAAAAGCAAAAGATTTGAAGATTAGTGCGAAATCGGATGCTACAATTGATAAAATTAAAAAGAAAATATCAAAGGAGTAGTTTATGTATAGATACAAAAGAGGAGTAAATAGTTTAGAAAAAGCAAAACAAATTGAATATTCTTTTTCGGATCATTCTAGAGCTTGTCTTTCGATGTCTGGTTGTTTGGAGTTTAAAAAGCCATATAATGGAATGTATATTCGTAATGGAAAGGTTTTGCTTGCACAACTAGCAGAAAGAATTGAAATCAAAGATAAAGTGTATAAAATGACAGAGCTTAGTATGACGTCTCAAAATATTTCGTGTGAGGAGTATATTCGAGCAATTGATTTAGAAAAAAATACATTTGAATATGATATTGGGGCTATTCATTATACAAAAAGATTAGGCTTTGATGATGAATCCGATTTGTTATGCATTGAATATCATATAAAAAATGTAGAAAGAACATCTGCTATTTTTAAAATCATTCCAATGGTAACTTATCGTGATTTTGAAAATATGAAGAATTTTTCTATGTTAAAGTTTAATCAAAGAAAAATTGATCATGGCGTATTAATTAGTCTTAGTGTTTTAAATCAGGAAAATCTAGTCATGAAGTCAAGAGAAATGGAATGGATGAAAAATCCGCAAAATTTAACCAATGTCAAACATGAATTTATTCGTTCGGATTGTGCAAGAGAGATTTATACAGAAGATCTAAGTTTATGTGGAGAATTTGAGACTACCATACCAGGATTTAGTGAGAAAATTATTCATCTTTATGTTGCAAGCAGTGATTTTGACATTAATACCATTTTGCCAGAAAATATTTTTTATGATATGGATAGAAGAAATGCACAAGCACTTTATGGCATTGATGAAGCTTTTGTAGAGTTAAGGGAGCTTGCAATGTCAATTAGTCATTTGGATATGGATGAGTTATTAATTCCATCTCTTCCTTATCGAAAAGATTATAACGATGTGTTTGATGAAGAAAAAAGAAGAGAAAATCAAAAGGATTTGTTACAAGATTTAGAAGATTTGACAGATATTGTAAGGGCAGTAGAAGGTCAGTATATTTCTTTTGGAAAGTATAAAGAGGCAAAAAGAACACTTATTAAAATTTATAAATTATGGAAAGCATATGCAACTTTTTCTATGGAAAAGGAAGAGAAAAAGCAATATTATTTATTAGGACTTTGGTATATTGAAAGTGTTCATCGCATATTGCAAAAGGAAAATAAAATAGAGCTATACTTAGAATCTGTAAAGGATATTATTTATGAGGTAATCGAACAAAAAGAAGCATTATATGATGATATTGAAGTGGTAGCTTTGATGTATAATGCTATTAAAATTTATCAAAACATGTTAAAATGGATTGGACAAGAAGATATTGCAATGGATGATGAAGAACATGCTTTACAAGATTTAATCATTCATCAATTTTGGTGTGAAGATAGAAGAGTGATGAAGAAAAATTTAAAAGATGAAAAGCCTATTGCAAGCGTGGAAATGATTTATACTTTAAGTCTTTCTTATCCTTGTATTGTAGGGGACATTCCTATTAAATTACTAGATACCATTTTTAAGGAATTATATACCCCTTATGGTTTAAGAGAAATTTCTAAAAAATCTTCTCAAAATACGGGACTTATTTATCCGAAATATATGGCGCATTTTGTAAAAGCAAATTTGCGACAAAATGGAGTAACACGTGCTTCTCAAAAAATTGCATATAATCTCGCTAAGGAATTATTGCAAGATATTGGTAAATATGTCAGTGGTGGTATTAAAAAAGTATATCACGAAAAAGGAATTGCAGTTGATAGCAATGCGTATGATTTATTAACCAATGCAGAAGTGATTCGTTTGTATTACATGTTAACGTAAAAGAGGTTTGAAAATGATAGTATTAGGTATTGATCCAGGTTTTGGAAGAGTAGGATATGGTGTAATTGATTACACCAAAAATCAGTATAAGGTAATTGAGTATGGTTGTATTTCTACAGAACCCAATAGTGATTTTCCCAAAAGGTTAAAAAAGATTGAACAAGATTTAACAGAAATTATTGGTAAGTATAAAATTGACGCGTCTTCTATTGAAGAATTGTATTTTAATAATAATTCTAAAACAGCTATTAAAGTAGCAGAAGCAAGAGGTGTTATATTAAATACATTAGAGACCAATCATATCCCTATTTTTGAGTATACCCCTTTGCAAGCAAAACTTGCTATTGTAGGGTATGGAAGGGCAGATAAACAACAAGTAAAAACAATGGTAAAACGTTTTTTAAATTTAGAAAGTATGCCTAAATTAGATGATACAACCGACGCTTTAGCAATTGCTATTTGTCATACCAATAGTTGTCGAATAGGCGATTATGTCAAGGTAACAAAAAAATAGAAAATTCATATAATACACTAACTTTAGAAATAAAGGAGGTGTATTTTTATGTCTTTGGGGCTAGCTTTAAGTGGTGGTGGCGCAAAGGGGGCAGCTCATATTGGGGTGTTACAAGCATTAAAAGAAGAAAATATTCCTATTGATTATATCGCTGGAACTAGTAGTGGAAGTATTATTGCCACGTTATATGCAGTAGGGTATCATCCCTATCAAATTTTAGAAATTTTTAAAAATTATTGTAGTTGTGTTTTTGATTGTGATAAAAAGCTACCTTTTCGTGTATTGGGTACGATGTTTACAGGAAAAATTTCCATTAAAGGACTTGCCAAAGGAGATCGTTTAGAAAATCTAGTTCGTCTTTATTGTGCAAGAAAAAATATACATAATATTTCGCAAATTAAACTACCAATAGCCATTCCTACGGTAGATTTAAATACGGGGCAAGTGGTGTATTTTGTGAGTCAAAAATTAACAGAGGTTCCATCTTCTAATTTTCATGTTCCTGTGTATATTACTTCCTGTGATATTGCAAGTGTGGTAAGAGCAAGCTCTAGTTTTCCAGCTGTGTTTGAACCTAAAAGAATAGGGAAGTATTATTTAATGGATGGTGGTGTAAAAATGAATACGCCCATTTCTGTTTTAAAGAAAATGGGAGCTACCAAAACATTAGCGATTTGTTTTGATAAAAAAGAAGAGGGAAGAAAATATACACAAAATATGGTAAGCATTGTATTAAGAGCTTTTGATATTATGGGACAAGAGGTAAATTATACAGAAACAAAACTTGCAGATGAGGTTTTGATACCACAAATTGAGGATATGGGACTTTTAGATTGTAGCAGAATAAGGCAAAGTGTCAACACTGGATATATGTTGGTAAAAAATAACATAGGTAATATTAGAAGCTTAATATAATGAAAAGAGAAAAGAGCTATGAAAACGAGTTTCCATAGCTCCTATTTATGACTTTAAAGTGCAATCATTTTCTGAATATCATTTTTTGAAAGCGCTTCACTTTCGGCCTTCTTTAAGCGCTGCCCATACTGTCTAATAGATTCTGCGGAAGGAAGTGTTAACAGTCTGTCACGAAAAGTCTGAAAACATTCCAATTTCAAGAAGAGTGCCCGGTCTAAGTTTAATAAAGTAAACAGGCTATCCCGTTTCTTTAAATATGCCTCTCCCAGTTCTTTGCGATACCAGAAGGATCCTACCAGTTTATAGACTAAAATGGCTGCATGATTTTCTTCTGCTTTTAAAAAGCTAGGGCATTTGTTAGCAGCAAAGGTAAAATGAGAGTTTTTTAAAGTACCTCTTTCATGAGAATATTCTAATATCTCCTGCATAAAAGGTTCTGTGGCCAGCGTATCTACCAAGTCCTGAGATAAAATAGCAGAAATAACATTCCGGTTTTCCTCGAATTTCTGCTGAACTTTTGCAGAGGGTACTAACATGATGTGCCGGTAGGTCTCAAAGGAAAACGGACTCTTTAAAGTTGCATACGTCATAAATAATGACCTCCTATAAATTATTTAGTAGTGAAAAACTAGGGTAATTATAACTAGTTTTGTAATTACTATGTTTTTCATTATATCATTTCAAAAGAAAAAAGTAAAGTATTATGTGTATTTTTCTTTATTTTCCGTGTTTTTATTAAATTAAAAAAGTAAATTTTAAAAGAAATTGATTTTGTAAAAGAGATATGGTAAAATTATTGTAATTGGGGAGATAAAATTAAAGATACAGATTATACTTAGTTACGAGTATATGAATATAACAAAGAAAGAGGAGTTATTTATGAAGATTTTAGAATTTGTTTTAAATAACAAAAATTATTTAGAAGATTTAATTATAAGAAGCACTTATCATTCAAATGCTATTGAAGGAAGTACACTTACTTATGCTGAAACTTATGCTATTCTTTATAACGACAATAGTTTTAAAATTGTGGGAAAAGAGCCAAGAGAAATATATGAGGCTATCAATCATAAAAAAGCATTGGAACTTGTTTTTACAAATTTACAAAATCATGAAGATTTTGACGAAAGATTTATAAAAAAATTAAATGAGACAATAAATAGAGATATTAAAGATACAAAAGGTTATAGAACAGTTCAAGTATTTATTCAAGGAAGTGATCATATTCCACCTAAACCTGAAAAATTGCCAAATCTAATGATGTATTATATATATCATTATAATCATGATGAACAAGATATATTTGAAAAGATTGCAAAATATCATATTGAATTTGAAAAAATACATCCTTTTGAGGATGGCAATGGAAGAACTGGTAGATTACTGATCAATTATGAATTATTAAAAAATGATTTATATCCTGTTGTTATCACCAAAGAAGATAAAGTAAAATATTTTGAATTTTTAAAAGATAGTGATAGTAATGGTTTAGCAAAATGGTTACAAGAATTGTCATTTAGAGAAAAAGAAAGAATGGAAGAATTTGGTTATAAGGAATAAAAAAGAAAGAGTTTTTTTAAAAGAAATTGCTCTTTCTTTTTTAAATAGAAATATGAACACGCATTTAGTTATTATTTTCCAATAAACATAACAACAATAACATATCCATATGTATCACTTTTTTCGACACCCACGCCTAGATAGTTATAGGCATTAGATAAAATATTTTCTTTATGACTAGGAGAATTTAACCAAGAGGTAACGGCAGCTTGAATACTACTATTTCCCGCAATATTTTCACCAGCAGTTTTGTAAAGAACGCCTGCGTTTTGCATCATTTGGAAAGGAGATCCATAAGTAGGGGAGGTATGAGAAAAGTAGTTATTATCTACCATGTCTTTTGCTTTTGTTTGTGCGGTTGCTTGTAGCAATTCATCCACAGATAGAGGACTTAGTCCATTTTCTATTCTTGCTTGATTAATGAGAGCAATAACTTCTGCTACGGGGTCTGTTGACTGACTAGGAGTTTCTGTTGTGTTAGGAGTACTTGGAGTAGAGGTATTTTCTTGATAGTAACTAACCAAGTCTTCTCGGATCATTCCTACAGTATTATCTTGTGTAACAACCATTAAGAAATCATTAATTCTTCCAATGACTTCTACGATGTCCCCTTCATTTAGTATTTTATAAACAGAATAATTGGTACCAGGACCACTTCGTAAGTTGGTTCTGTTTCCATCTACACTTGCCTTGTATTTTGCAATATTTTCATAAACTTGTGCATTTTCTAGACTATTTCCTTGAATGTCTACATAGTCTTTTGAAACTAGACCTACCTGGCTATTTTCTAATTCTACAATGTAAAAATCTTGTAATGTTCCTACAATTTTTAATTTTGTTCCACTACTTAAAGTACTTATTCTACTATCATAGTTTAAATTTGCTTGTTTTCTTAGATTCACATTGGTGGTAGTGACACCATATTGTGGTTTAAAGTTTTGATCGGAAAAAGCAAATATTTGTGAAATCAGGATCATCATGATTGCCGAAATGGTTATGATGATGATCTTTTTGTTATTTAATTTCATTTTCATCACCTTCTTTACCATTAGCTTGTGTAAAAATTGGTAAATTATAACAAAAAGTGTATAATTTTTAAAAAATTGTTCCACACTAAGCATAAGAGGTGGAATTTATGCAAACAGCAAATCAAAATTCATATTGGAAAGTAAAAACAAAAATTGAAAGAACCTATCCTTATTTAACAAGTGATATGTCATGTGATGTAGCAATTGTTGGAGGAGGAATTACAGGAGCAATTACTGCTTTTTTCTTGGCAAAAGAGGGATTAAACATTGCGGTGTTTGATAAAAATATTGTAGGGTATGGAAATACCATTCTTTCTACTGCAATGATGGGATATGATTTAGATGTCAATATGACAAGACTTGAAAAAATTGTGGGGAAAGAAAAGTCTCAAAAGATTTATCATTTGTGTATGGAAGCAATTCAAAAAATAGAAAATATGGTGCAAGAAGTAAATCAAGATGTTGGATTTGAAAGACAAGATGTGATGTATTATAGTAATAAGTTTATGCAAAAATCTAATATGGCAAAGGAATATCATTTAAGGAAAGAGGCTGGCTTTGATACACTTTTTTTGGAAAGACATAATTTGGTAAATTTAAATAGTGCGATTTTAACCAAAAATGCGGGAGCGGTTATGGATCCGTATAAGTTTACGCAGGAAATATTCCGCTATTTGGATAAATTAAATAATGTGCGTATTTTTGAAAATACACAAATTGAGGAGATTGTTCCTAAGTATAATAAGGTGGAGTGTGTTACAAATAATTTTTTTCATATTGAGGCAAATAGTGTGATTGTTACTTGTGGTATTCAAAGTTTAAAAATTATTCCGCTCCCAGTGGAGTTATACCAAAAATTTACTGTGGTTACAAAACCATTACCGAAGTTAAAAGAGGCAAATATTCGCTTTTGTGCAAAAGATACGGTTGAGCCTTATCATAATGTTCGCTTTACACCAAGTGGAAGAATTATTTTTTCTGGTGAGGATTTAAAAATAAACGATAGAAAACTAGATGATAAGTATCTTCGTTTGGTAGCAAAAGATCGCTATAAAAAGTTAAGCAATATTTTGTTTAAAACATTTAATTTAACCGAACAAGCAGATATTGATTATTGCTTTAATGGAGTGTATGCAAATACCAAAGATACGCTTCCGGTAATTGATGAGCTTCCTAATATGCCAAATTGTTTTTGTAATTTGTGCTTGGGAACCAATGGAATACTTTATTCGGTTATTGGTGCGAATATTTTAAAAGACGCGGTGAAAGGCTTTTATACCAAAGATATGTATTTATTTAAAATGAATCGTTAGGCAAAATGTTACATTTATCTTTATTTTTTTTCGTTTTTGTGATATAATTCTTGCATTAGAAAGATGGGTGAAAAAATGGAAAAACTAAGAGTTATGTATAGCAAATCTAAAGAGGCTATTTATTTATCGCACTTAGATATGATAAAGGTTTTTGAAACTGCCTTAGCAAGGGCTGGTGTTTTGGTAGAGTACTCGAATGGGTTTAATCCAAGACCAGAATTAGTTTTTGCACATCCGCTATCTGTAGGGATTGAGAGTACAGGAGAAATTTTTGAGGTAAATTTAACAGAGGCTTTAGAAATCCCATATTTTATTCGTGAAGTAAATAAGGTGTTACCTAGTGGTGTTACAGTTCTTTCAGCTGAGTATGTTGATAAAGATAGTAAAAATATTATGTCTAGAGTTTATGCGGCTACATATGTGATTGATTTGGTTTATTCTGAGGAAAAGATAAAAAGTTTAAATAAAAGAGAACTAGAAGATTTAAAAGATTATTATCAAAGAAAAATGGAAGAATATTTGTCACAAGATAATATTTTGGTACTTAAAAAGACAAAAGAACGCTCTGAAAGAATTGATATTAGACCTTTTATTATTGTATTTGATTTTACATTAGATAGAGGATTAGAAATTACCGTTTCTACAGGTTCAAGAGATAATTTAAAACCGGATATGATTATGGCAGGATATGAAGAGTTTATTGATGAGAAAATAGATTATCATGTTAAGAGGACAAAAATATTGTTTAATTAATGGTTATGGTAAACTAAGTATTGACTTTAAAACTCAATCGTGTATAATATAATTGTCTGTTGAAGGAAGGCGGTGTTTAAAGATGCAAATAACTGATATAAGAGTAAGAAAAGTAACTTCTCAAAGCAACAGGATGAAGGCAAAAGTAGATGTAACTATTGATAATGCGTTTGTAATTCATGGAATTAAAGTGATTGAAACTGAAAAGGGTACATTTATTGCTATGCCTAGTAAAAAACTTCCTAACGGAGAATATAAAGATATTGCTCATCCAATCAATACAGAGACTAGAGAAATGTTACAAAAAGCTATTCTAGAGAAATATGCTGAGGCTGAAGAAGTTGCTGAGTAATATTATGATAGAATAAAAAAATAAATAAGATAGAAAAAAATAAGGTGAAAAAAGAATTTCATCTTATTTTTTTTGCTTTATGTCAATATTTTTTGAATAGATCACCCCAAAAATAATATTTTAACTTGTGACTTGTTCACCTCTTGAATATTCACAAGTTATCGTGTATAATATAAATATAATATAAATATAAATATGTTTTAAGCCGATAATCTTTCATTCTTTAGACAATTAAAGTAAATAAATTGTTGGACAATTGCCTGAATAGAATCGTTAGATTTTGGGCTTTTTTTGTTGCCATTAATTAAAGGAATGATTTTATACCACTTATCATTGAAACGAGCTTTAAGACCTATTCTCTTGCTAATACATATTTCTATTTTCTTTTTGTGTAAAATTTCTTTAGTATCAATAACAAATGTAGTACCACTTATGCTTATGCAGTTACTAACATCTACAGTTCTAGTATATTTAACAGATAAAAGATAATCTAAGTTAACATATTTTGGTAACTTCATAAAAGA
>CALXBS010000031.1 GCA_944386605.1 uncultured Clostridia bacterium
CCTAATGCATTTTCATTATCTTCCCATATTTTTCTTCCACTGATTTCTTTTACGACATCTAATTTATATATTTCTACATTTACTTGATTGGAATAAATTCCTTCTACATTATCTATCACTGCTCCTAATGGATCAATTGCTCTCCAATTTGTCCAAAACATATTATTTGCAGATGTCATAAGGGTTTTATCATCTGGTGCTTGCATTTTTACTAACACAAATACAACATTATTTGGGCTAAGTTCCATTTCGCCACCATCTGCGTCATATCTTAAATCCACACAAATAGATTTTACGCTACTTTTATTTACACTATCATCTAACAAATTCCATTTATCTGGTACTTCGGTTAATTTTCCTGGATTTAATTCAGTAGAGTAATATACTTTTGGTGCATATCCTTTGGATTCTGCATAAGTTGTATCTACTCCTAAGAAGCTTCCTTTCCAACCAGTACTTACATCTTCTCCATTTTCATCTGTAATTGTTTCTATATTATCATAAAGGATTAAATCTTTAATACTATTTGCTCCAGTTGTCACACGTAATTTATAATCATACTCTCCACCTGCGTTAACCTCTGCTGTTCCCACTACATATTTTCCTTGCGTTAAATCTGTTCTTACTTGTTTTATAACTGCTTGTTGTGATGATACTGCATGGGTTATATTAATTGAAAAGCTATTATATGCTAAATACTCTTCCGTATCTCCATCTTGGTCAAGATCACTAGTATCTTTTCCTCTATAACTTTTATTACTACTACCAGTACTACTATATTTATAATCATAATCATATTCTTGATTATTCCACATAGTATCTACACGATTTAGATAACTTGTTCCATATTCTAATATACTATCATATGGTATTTCTACTCCTATGAAATATCTTATATAAGCATAAGTAGGCTCCCATGCACCAGTTAAATAATAACTCCAATCTATTTCACTTAAATTAGTTATGATACTTATTTTGGTTCTTCCATTATTTTGATAATTATAATCAATTTCTACTTTTGTATGTTGTCTTATATATTTTTCTAAATCTCCATTGCTTGCAAAAGTTGTTCCATCTTTTAACTTTAAGGTTTCATATTTGTTATAAAAATAATCATATAATCTTATGTTATTTATAATCTCTTCTTCATTATATCCTATATTTATTCCTTCTGGTAAAATATCATATATTTTTATAATCACATCTTTATTTACCTCATAATGAGATAAATTCAAATAACTTCTTAATTCATACTTATATGTATACTTTTCTTCCGCTACATTATTTTGTAAAGAAGATCCTACTTTACCGTACAGACAATTTAAAGGATCCATCAACTATACTCGCCTCTTTATATGCTCTCTGCATATAGGTTCCATAAGTTGCTTGATCATATTCTGCTATTTTTAATCTAGTAGACTGAGTACTATAACTATCTAATGTTGGTTCATTTACTAGTGTTCTATTTCCTTCTTCATCTTTATGATATACTTGTAAATAACAGAAATTATATAGATTTCCAACATTACAATCCTGTGTATGTATATTAGTATATACAAAGTGACTACCAGTAGAATACAAGGTCTTATCTAAATTTTTGATTACTACTTTGATTCCTACTACATTTTTATTATCAAAAGTTATTCTCTCTACATTTTCTCCTGTTATTCCAGTTTGATAGCTTACATATTCAGTACTATCTTTATATCTTACTTGTAATTCCCATTCATACCCTATTAATTTTTCTCCACTACTTCCACTATATTTATTATATGTATAAAATGTTGGTATGTTTACCTGTTCAAAATGATATTCATTATCTTCTAACTTTGTTACTTCTCCATTTTCTCTTGTAATATATAACAAGTCATCTCCTATTTCTACATCCATTATACTATCTGTATAAAATGCTTTTGGAGAAAAAATCCAAGTAAAATCATCACCATTTTCTGATTTTATATCACTTAAATAACCAGATGAATAACCAGATTTTGATATAGCATATAAACTCCCATGGTATTCAAAATCAAATTCTACTAAACTTACTGTCACATCATCTTCTGCTAGTTTTTGCATTTCTTCTTCATCTTCATATCTTCCCCAAACTTCTCCTGTATTAAAAACTGTATCTCCTTCATTATATTGACTTTTTGGATATCCTACATAATAAGTTGATGCATTTAAATAATAATATATATTTTCTTCTTTTGGTTCTACTTTATTTAAATCTTTATCATATAATACACAACCTTCTGGTAATTTTTCTTTAATACATTTAGGGCCAGCAGCCGCATTTACAATAATATTTTCTTCAGCATATGCTTCTATTATTCCATCATAATTACCTGAAACTTGAAATTTATAGCTTACCCAATAATAATCATCTAATATATCTTCAATAGGGGTATAATCTACTTTAGGAGCTACTTCTGTAACTATATATAGATGATAACTACATTTAGTACTTGTATAATGAAAATTACATGTATTTGATTCCATTGCTATAATTTCATCCGAATTTATATTTTCTTTTATTTTTGCTTGATATTCTAAATCTGTCTTAATTTTAAATTTTGGCTCCAAATTATATACAATTTGTATTGTTCCTTCAAAATGTTCATTTTCTGCTATTGCTATATTATTTGTAAAAGTATATACTTTTGTTGAATAATTATATTGATAACTCCAATCATATTGTTTTGTACTACTACTTTTTGGATCAGCTGCTATAGTAGCACTTACGCTAAACGAATGTTCTGAACTATAATAATTTCTCCAATACTCACTAAAACTATCTTCTGAAATTGCTGGTATTTCTATTACAAGCTCACCTGGTTGATATTCCTTTCCTGTTGTACATGCATAATTAATTTGCATAGTTAATTGTCTTGTTTCATCTTCATTTGTTGCATTCCATGTAAAATCTGTAATAGCCTGATCTGGTGTATCACTACTTCTATCATACATTACAAGTTGTATATTCCAGTTATTATCTGTTACTTCTATTGCATTTTTCTTTGTGAGTGATCCTATTGTGATGGTAGACATAGTTGTAATCAAAAATAACCACAAAAATATTGTCAATATAGATACTTTTCTTTTACGTTTTTTCTTGTCTTCTTTTGGCTTTTTTAATTCTTTTTCTTGCTTTTTCATGATTTCCTCCTATCTTTTTCTTTTGCTTTTGCATTTTTATGTTATTTATTCTTTTTTGCACGATTAATACATCATAATTTTTTATGTTTTTAAATCATGTTGTGTGTGTGTGTGTGTGTGTGTGTGTGTGTGTGTGTGTGTAGTATAATCATGCTTTCAAAGTTTTTTGTTAACATAATTTTTTGAATTTTTCTGCAATATTCCTATTACACCCGCATACTACCATTTTCGTTTTTGTTTTGCAATGTTTTTTAAGCCAAAAAAAGTTAACAAAGAAATTCTCCTTGTTAACCTATCCTATTTTTTATTTTAGACATTAGAATTAGTCATGAACAGTTTCAACATGTTCATCATCATCATCTATTTTTGTAAAGAATGTTAAAGCAAATAATCCTGCAAGACCTACTATAGTAAATATGATTCTACTAACTACAGAAGTCATACCATTAAATAGCATTCCTATTAGATCAATTTTAAATAATCCAACAAGTCCCCAGTTAATTGCTCCTATAATTAAAAGTGTTAATACAAAATAATTAAGATACTTCATAATTTACCTCCTTATAAAATATTTTGTCTAATCATAGTATTTGTAAAAAAATTTTTTTTATACATAAAAACATGGAATAAGCATTTATACTTATCCCATGTCAACATTAAGAAATCTTAAAACAAGTATATCACCGATATGATTACTTAATAAACTAAAATAATATATCATACATTATCATTAAAAAATTACAAAAAATTTTTTTATACTATTAACATATCTTTGTGATATACTTGTTATTATATTATGCATTTTTTTATTTTCTATACATTTATTTTTTCTTTTTTTATTTTATTTTTGTTTTCTTTTTTCTTTTATTTTAATTTTTCATTATTTTTATTTTTTTGATGGATATAATTTTCATATAACAAAATACTAGTTGCAACAGATACATTTAATGATTCTGCAGTTTGTTCCATTTCAATCTTTATAATTTGATCGCAATTTTCTAATATATTTTTTGGAACACCATTTGCTTCATTTCCTACAACAAAAGCTTGTTTTTTAGAAAAATCAAAACAAGAAACTTCTTTGCTTTTTTGAAGGCTTGTCCCTACAATTTCATATTGCTTTTCTTTTAAAAGAGCAATTATTTGTAACAAATCTTCTACATAAATGATTTTTACTCTAGAAAAAGAACCCATGGTAGAGCGAATCACTTTAGGAGAGTAAACATCTCCTGTTCCTACACTACACAATATTAGTTTTATCCCAAAAGCGTCTGCACTACGTATGATTGTCCCTATATTCCCTAAATCTTGTACCTGATCTAATATCAAAAGATCTTGTGTATTTTCTTGTAATTCTTTTAGCATATCATATTTTGGAATAGACATAACTATCAAAACACCTTGTGGATTTACCGTATCCGTTACATACGCAAAAATCTCAGCAGATAATTCTATTTTTTCAATAAAAGAAATGTTTTCTATTTTTTCAATCATTTCTTTTCCACCATTTATATTTTGTAATAAATCTTTAGAATAAGCGATAAACATAATGTCTATCGCTTTTTTAGAATTTAATATTTCATTTACTACTTTTATGCCTTCTACATAAAAAGTATGATATTTTTTTCTAAATTTTTTATCATTTAAAGATTTAATATATTTTACTTTTTCATTACTTTTGCTCATAATTACGTTCATAAAATATACGCTCCTATTTTATTCTGCAGTAGTTGTATCGTCTACAGTAGTATTATTGGTTGTATCATTATTAGTAGTTGTTATTTTTCTACCAGTAATTGTTTCAACCGCTTTTATAACTGCGTCTTCATTGATTTCTAAATTCTTTTCTTGTGTCATATCTGCAATTTTTTTATTTACATAAGCACTTCTATCAGTTGTATTATTTACTCTTCCATTTTCATTAATTGCATCTAATTTAATAATATGGTAACCATAACTTGACTCTACAAGAGAAGTTGTAATTTGACCTACTTGTAATCCTTTTACAGCAGTCTCATAAGCGTCATCTGTATAACCATCCATATACATTAAATATTTACCACCATCAGAAGCAGTAGAATCTTCTGAATTATCTCTTGCAAGTTGTTCAAAATCTTCTCCATTTAAAGCTCTTGTAAGAAGATCTTGTGCTTTTTGTCTTGCAATCTCTTTCTCTTCATCTGATAAATCATTATATGATGAATCAATTGTTTTAATTAAAATATGTCTTGTTACATATTCATTTAAATCTGCACTTTCTCCATAAGTAGATTTGATATAATCAGTCACTTCTTCATCAGTTGCTTCTGCTTCTAATTTATCAATATAATCTGTGATCACACAATTATTATAGAAAACTTGTCTTAAAGCAACTAAATCAAAACCATTTTCTTCATACTGTGCAACGCTCTCTTCATCTTCAAACATTTGATCAATTTCTTGTTTGTCTTCTTCTGATATTGTCATACCTGCATTTTGTGCTTCCACAAGTAAGATTTTCTCTAATGCTGCTTGTTGCGCAATTTCATCTGGAATTTCTTCTTCGCTATATCCATAATATGCTAAATATTGCGCATATAATTTATAATATACTGTATATTCTGATATGGTTAATGTTCCACCATCAAATTTTGCAATTGGTTTTAAAGTAGAATTATAATAATAAACTCCAAAAAGTCCAAAAGCTACAATTAAACAAATAGCTATAATACTACCAATAATAATCTTATCACTATTAGCACCTTTTAATTTTTTTGAAATTTGTTTTTGCTCTTTTACCGCTTCTGTATTTTCCATTTCTTTACCTCTTTTCTTCTAACATACTTTTTAATTTATTAATCTCTAACTGTACATGGACTAGTATATCACCATTTGTAGGATTTGTCAATCGAATCACAGTATTTAATGGCTCAAATTTTATCACATTTGCACTGGCTATAATTCTAGTAATTCCTAGCTTTCTAGCCTCATTTCTAATTTCGACAATTTTTATCAAATTCTCTGTTTCTCTTGGAACATCTCCATAACGATCAATTAATTCATCAATGACATCTAAAGAATCCTCTTTCGACTGAATATCGGAAATCTCTTGATACATCAAAATCTTTTGAATTGGATCTTTAATATAACGATCACTAATATAGGCTGAAACTTCAATATCCATTTTCACTTCTTTTTGAATTTCTTCTAAATCACTTACATTTTTACCCATCTTTTCTTCTTGAATGGCTTTTTCTAACAAGTTTAAATACATCTCATATCCTACTTTTGCCATATGCCCATGTTGTTCTTTTCCAAGTAAATTTCCAGAACCTCTAATTTCCAAATCTCTTAAAGCAATTTTAAATCCACTACCAAATTCTGTAAAATCTTTAATTGCTTTTAACCTTTTCTCTGAAACCTCAGAAATTTGTTTATTCTTTTGATAAGTAATATATGCATAGGCAAGACGATTAGAACGTCCTACTCTTCCTCTAATTTGATATAATTGTGCAAGTCCTAAACGATCTGAATCTTCCACAATAATGGTATTTGCATTAGGAATATCAATTCCAGATTCAAAAATAGTTGTACATACAATTAAATCCATATCATGATTCATAAAATGAAGCATTGCATTTTCAATTTCTACAGGACTCATTTTCCCATGTGCCACACCAATCCTTGCATTTGGAACCAGTTTTCTAACACGTAAAACCACATCATCTAATTCATTTACTCTGTTATTTAAATAAATTACTTGTCCATCTCTTGCAAGTTCATTTTCAATTGCATTTTGAATTAAAGCATCGTTATATTCTACAACATAAGTATGAACTGGTAACCTTTCAATAGGAGGCTCTGTTAATGTACTCATCTGTCTAATCCCAATAAGCGACATATGTAATGTTCTAGGAATGGGAGTTGCTGTCATAGAAAGAACATCTATAGTTTCTTTTAACTCTTTTATTTTTTCCTTATCTTTTACTCCAAAACGATGTTCCTCATCAATAATTAAAAAGCCTAAATCTTTAAAAAAGACATCTTTAGATAATAACCTATGGGTTCCTACTACAACATCTATTTTTCCATCAATTAATCCTTTTAAAATTTCTTTTTGCTCTTTTGCACTACGGAAACGATTTAACATCTCTACTTTAATTCCAAATTTTGTCATACGATCATAAAAAGTCTTATACTGTTGCAAAGAAAGTACCGTTGTTGGAACAAGATAGGCTACCTGTTTTCCTGACATAACCGCTTTAAATGCTGCTCTTAAAGCAAGTTCTGTTTTTCCATATCCAACATCTCCACAAAGAAGACGATCCATTGGTTTTTCCTCTTCCATATCCTTTTTAATCTCTTGCAAAGAAGTTTTTTGATCTGGTGTTAATTCATACTGAAAAGAATCTTCAAATTCTTTTTGCCATGGAGTATCTTTTTGAAATGCAAATCCTTTTGCTTTTTCACGTCTTGCATATAATAACACCAAGTCTTTTGCAATCTCTTGAACATGTTTTTGTACTTTAGATCTTGTTTTTTCCCATTCTGATGTTCCAAGAGAATTTATTTTTGGCTTTGCTTCATCATCACAAACATATTTTCCTACAGAATCTAATTGATTAATTGGAACATACAAAATTCCCCCATTAGAATATTCAAGCTTAATATAATCCTTGGTCACTCCTTGTACAGAAATGGTTTGAACCCCTCTATAAATTCCTATACCATGACTCACATGAACCACATAGTCGCCTTCTTCTAAATCTGCATAAGTATTAATCTTTTTTCCTAATGTAGATTTTTGTAATTTTTTAGGTTTTTCTTTTACATAATTTACACCACTTATAGACTCTGCAATAAGCAATATTCCTAGCTCTTCACTAGAAAATCCACTTGAAAGAATTCCTTGTGTGATATACACCATTCCCTTTTTTAAACTTTTTTCATTCTTTTCTAACATTTTTAAAGGAATATGATTTTCTGATAAATAATTTTTAATTTGCTTAACTCTTGCTTCTGATGGAAAAACAAGCATAATCTTTTTTTGTTTTGCATTTTGTATGTCATTTAAAAGTACTTCCATTGAGTCACGATAAAAACTAGCCTCTTTAATATCAAAATAAAAACACTTTCTATTTTGATTTAGCTTTTTATCAATCTCTAACATTTGCAAATACATACAAGGCAAAGATTGCATTCTTTTTAAAACATCTTCATATGTTAAATACTGATTTACAAAAGGGATATAAACATATTCTTTTTGAGCCAATATTTTAATCATTTCTAAATTTTCATAACAGATATTTTTTGCTTTTTCTTCAAGTTTTAATGGTTCATCAAAATAAATTTCATGATCATCCATATAATCCATGATTGTCTCATAATTAGAAACTGCTAAAGAAAAATATTTATCTAGTACATTTTCTAACTGATTCTGCTCTATTTTACCAATATCCTTCCTAATATTTTCCTTTAACGCTTCTGGCATAGTTTTATTTTCCAAAATAGTTTTTCTTAGCTGTTCTAGCATACTATCTAAATCGATCTTATCTAAATTTCCTTCTCTTGCACATCCAATTTCCATTTCATTTACTGTATCAAGGCTTCTTTGTGTCATTACATCAAAGGTTCTTATTTGATCAATTTCATCTCCAAAAAGTTCTAAACGATACGGAAACTCACTTTGAATTGGAAAAACATCCAGAATTCCTCCTCTAATTGCAAATTGCCCTTTTCCTTCTACATTTTCATATCGTTCAAAACCAAAATGTGTTAATTTTTGAGCAAAATCACTTAAAGAAATACTGTCTCCTACTTTTAACTTCATGCTTTCAGAAATCATCTTCTTACGTGGTAACATTTTCATGAGTAATGCATCAATCGTTGTAACAACAATATGTTTGGATTTGCTTTGCATTTTTTCAAGTGTTTCTAGTCTTAAATTCGCAAAATCTTTATTCTCTGCTTCAATATCATAATATTGTAATTTTTTCGCTGGAAAATAAACAATGTCTAAATCCGAAAAAAACTTTAAATCCTGTAACATTTTGTTTGCAGTAAAACTATTACTGCAAACAACCACTGCACTTTTTTTCTGATCCGATGTTAATTTTGCAATCATATATGCTTTTCCAACATCGGATAATCCAATCATACTTAATGCTTTTTCATTTAATGTTACATTTTCTAATATATGCTGATAACTCATGTTATCTAATGTTTCTGCTAACAATGGATTCATATTTTTCCTTCTTTCTTTATTCTTCTATCATGCGAAGCAATTCCTCTATTCCAATAATTGGAATACCTAGGGTCTCAGCCTTCTTTAATTTACTACCTGCGTCTTCTCCTACCACAACATAACTTGTTTTTTTAGAAACAGTACCTGATACTTTTCCAGAATTTTTCTCGATTAAATCGGAAAGTTCATTTCTAGAATATTCTTCAAAAGATCCAGTAATCACAAAAATTTGATCTTTTAACTTTTCAGAATCTTTTTTGATTTTATTTCCTTTTAAATTTACACCCGCTTGATCTAGCTTTTCAATAATTTCTAACGTTTGAGGCTTTTTAAAAAACTCTTCAACAGAAGTTGCCATAATCATTCCAAAATCATCTAATTCATTTAACTCTTCTGCTTTTTTTTGCATAATCTCATAAATATCTTCATAATGACTTGCAAGAATCTTAGCAGCTTTTTTTCCAATATGTCTAATGCCTAATCCAAAAATTAGTTGATCCAAACCATTTTGCTTTGTAGCACTAATTGCTTGAATTAGCTTTTCAGCAGATTTTGGTGCAAATCTTTCCAAATGTACGATGTCTTCGTACGTTAAATAATATAGATCAGCGACATCTTTTACAAGTTTTTGATCAATTAATTGATCGACAATATTTTCACCCAGTCCCACAATATCCATACAATCACGAGAAGCAAAATGCACAATGGTACGATATAACAAAGCGGGACATTCGCTATTGGTACATCTTAAAGCAACTGTCTCTTCTTCTTTTTCTAGTTTTTCTCCGCAAACAGGACATAAAAGAGGTGGAAGATATTTGATTTCCTCTCCAGTTCTTTTTTCAGTTAGTACCCTTACCACTTCTGGAATTACATCTCCTGCTTTTTCAATTAATACGGTATCTTTGATTCGAATATCCTTTTGAGCAATAAAATCAAAATTATGTAATGTTGTTTTTGCAATCACACTTCCTGCAAGTCTTACAGGATCAAAAATTGCAACAGGTGTTACCTGACCAGTACGTCCTACTTGTAAAATAATATCTTTTACTTTGGTTTCTTTTTGCTCTGGAGGATATTTATATGCAATCGCCCATTTTGGTACTTTAACAGTACTTCCCATTTCGACACGTAGTGCTAAATCATTTACTTTAACAACTGCTCCATCTATATCATATGCTAAAGAATCTCGTAAAAGTCCAATTTCTGTAATTGCATTTAAAACTTGCTCTTTTCCAACACATACTTTCATATATTCAATTGTTTTTACTCCAACACTTTTTAAATAATTTAAACTTTCACTATGCGTTTTAAAATTCATTCCTTTTTGTACGTTAAAAACAAAAATACTTAGCTTTCTTTGTCTTACTAATTCTGCGTCTAACTGCCTTAATGTTCCAGCAGCTGCATTTCTTGGATTAGCCAAAGGATTTTTTCCCTTTGCTATTAATTCTTCATTAATCATTTCAAATTCTTTTCTTGGTAAATATACTTCTCCTCGAATTTCTATCGTATCTTTTGACTTTAATTCATGAGGAATACTTTCTATGGTTTTTAAGTTTTCTGTTACATCTTCGCCTACAAAACCGTCTCCTCTTGTAGAACCTCTTACTAGTTTTCCATCTACATATTCTAAGGAAACAGACAAGCCATCAATTTTTGTTTCTACTGTAAATTCTGTATCTTTCCCATATTCTTGCTCTACTTTTTCTACAAATTCTTCTATATCCCCATAGGTAAAAACATCCTGCAAACTTTGCATTTGTACATCATGTCTTACCTCAGCAAAACCAGCTTTTACCTTTCCTCCTACTTTTTGCGTAGGGGAATCTTTGGTAATCAGTTCTGGATTTTGTTTTTCTAATAATTTTAATCTTTGTGTTAGTTTATCATACTCTGCGTCTGTAAGCTCTGGATTATCTTGTTCATAATATAACTGATTATGATACTCAATTTCCTTTCTTAACGCTTCTATTTCTTTTTTAACTTCTTCCTTTGAATCTTTGAAAAAATCCAATTGTTCTAATTCCTTTTCTTTCATAACAACTCCTTTAATGCCACGCATTTTAACATATAACGATTCGTTATATGTTCTTATCATGTTTATTTTACTATATTTCATACCTTTTTGCAAGTAAATACTATACCAAAAAGATATTTACAAGCCTCTTTTTTCATGTTATAATAACTAGCGGAAAACTCGTTGTAAAAATATCATTTTATTTTTAGGAGGGCGTTTATGAAACAAAAATTTTACAGGAACTTAAAGAGCCAGTATTATAACAAGGGGAATCAGAATTTAAAAGATTTTTTTGATTTCTTAGAAAAAAATCGATTCATCCGGAAATATTTATCTTCCAATCAAGTAAAAATACTCATTCATTACCAGCTTTATACAATAAGTGATTGTGAAGATTTAATCACTCTTTATCGTCATGAAATTCCGCAATTTGTTCTGGCGGGTATTTTCAAAGCACAATATTATTTCCGGCAAAGATTTGAT
Organism: uncultured Clostridia bacterium; assembly: GCA_944386605.1. Classification (GTDB taxonomy): domain Bacteria; phylum Bacillota; class Clostridia; order TANB77; family CAG-465; genus CAG-465. Next base: position 11,883 of record CALXBS010000031.1, read on the forward strand.
GTTAATCTCATCAAAACATTACTGAACTCTTCTCCTACCTTTGAATTAGACCTCGTTAATCTGGGAATGGCTGCCAAAAAGCTAAAAGGGTTCTTTCCTTCTTCGTTTTCCGCAAGCTCTATTTTAAAATTAAACGAAGGGCTGGTTTCATCTAAGCTTAGCTATGCATTTCTTTCTTGCAAAAAACATCCTGTTTGCGTTGCCTCTTTAGATGAATATTTCAAGAAGGAAAACACTTCTAGCGAGTCGATCGGAGATTTTATGAAAAAATACGTCATCTATTTAGACGTATGTGCAGAGAAAAAGGTTCCTTTAAAAGAAATTCTTTCTACAGAGCAATTCATTAGATTATATGAATATGGTCTGCTTTAAAAGACAAGAGATGTCCTACTTGCTAGGGCATCTCTTTTCCTTTTTATTCTTCGTAATTGATATCATTTTTAAAACGTTTTAAATAAACGAAAAATGAAACAACAGTAGCAATTACAGCAACGGTAATGGTAACAGTCATGAAAACATTAATCATTAATTCAAACATTGCCATTTTGCTTGCACTTTCAATAAATGCTGCATAACCATATTCTGGTATAAAAGCTACATTTAAAATTCCTAAAGGAATTCCTACTAATTGGAACAAAGTCTTAATTTTTCCACTTAAAGACGCAGAAAGTTCTTTTTGGTTATCTGCTCCAAACATTCTTAAAGCATTTACAAAAAAGTCTCTAAAAATAATGATGACTGTCATCCAGCCTGGTATGATTCCTAGAGCGGTTAACATGATAAAACCAGAAGACACTAATAATTTATCTGCAAGTGGATCCATAATTTTTCCAAAAGTAGTTACTAAACCTTTCTTTCTTGAAATATATCCATCTAGAAAATCTGTTAGTGCTGCTACTATATAAATTGCTAGTGCAGTGTATATTGGCCAAATCCATTCTTGTGGTAAACACATAAATACCACAAAAAGTGGAACTAATAAAATTCTTAAAAGCGTTAGTTTATTAGGTAAATTCATTTTCTTTAACATTTAAAAGCCTCCCTTACTTCAAAAAGATTATATCAAACGACAAAATGATAGTCAACATTTTCCCTTCATTTTTCACGAAATCCACACATGTTCTTTTTTCATTTAAAAAGGCAAAAGTCCTACAATGGTTGCCATCAAACCATAATCTTTTTCATGATTTTGTAAAGCATATCGATAAGAGAAAAACTCATCATGATGACACCTTGTACAAATGTCTGCTACTGCTATATTTTCTCTTTTTACTCCTACGTTTAATAAATCTTGTGTAATCACATAAATAAGATCAATATGAAAGCGTTTTTGGTTTTCTTCTTCATAAGTAATATACTTTTCTGGATTTTCAAATACTTGGGTAAACTTTTCTTTAAAACTTTCCTCTTCACTACTAAAACAACATTTTCTAATAGAAGGTCCAATACACACAATCAAATTTTCAGGTTGTACAGAAAATTCTTGTTTTAACAACTCGATTGCTTTTAAATAAATTTGTTTGATAGTACCTTTCCAGCCACTATGAATATTTGCTACTACCTGTGTAACAGGATCATATAGAATGATTGGATTGCAATCTGCAGTAGTTACCATAGTAGCAATTCCTTTTTCTTTTACAATATATCCATCTGCTAGCTCTTCATTAAATACCCCATATGCATATTTTTCTTTATTCTTAGAATGTATTACCAAAACGTGATCTGTGTGTGCCTGTCTTGCTTTATATAGTTGCTCTTTTGGAATGTGCAACCTATCACAAATCCTTTTTACATTTTCCATCACATTTTCTTTAGAATCTTTTCCACCTAAACGAAAATTTAAAGAATTATAAGGAGAAGGGCTAACTCCTCCATATCTTAAAGTAATACCATGCCTTATATAGTCTTTATATGGATCTAAAATTTTAAATTCTAAGTAAGAAACTCCTTGATCTTCTACAATCCTATAAACTTGATTTTCCATAGGCCTCCTCCGTTATCTCAATTTCTTTATCTAAATGAAAAGAATAAATATATGTATGTTCTACCAAACATCCCATTAACTTTTCTATTGCCTCTTTATAAATTTCTAATTGCTTATGATATCTTTTGATAAATAATTCCTCACTGTCCAATTTATCGGTTTTAAAATCTACCAAGATTACCTTTCCATTTTGATCTATGTAAAATAAATCGATTACCCCTTGAATGGTACTTCTTGAAAACTTTTTATCTTTTAAAATAAACTCATATTCTCGATAAATTTCTTTTGCTTGTTTTAATTCATTTCCAATCAAAGAATTTAAAAAATGAGCAATCTTTGTAATACTAATATATTTTGCATCCTCTTCATGAATGACATCTTGCTTAACAAAAGTTTCAATTTGCTTTTTTACCTCTGCTTTGGTAGATGTTTTTTGCAAGTCTAAATTTTCTAAAATAAAATGAATTAAGATTCCCTTTCTTACAGCCGTGTAAGCCTTTTTCTCTCCTAGCAATAATTCAGGCACTTTAAAAGTATCCTCAATTTTCTTTTCTTCATTTTCTTCTAAAATTACTTTTGGAACAAAAATTTCCTCTTCTTCATGATCCTCTTTTTTCAAAGCACTTACACTAATTCTACTAACCGTATTTTGCTCTTCTAAAAAAGCATATGGTTCATCGATATTTTTTTGAAACATCGCTACATTTTCTTTTACTTTTTCTTGTTCTTTTTCATCTAAAGAAAGCGTTTTAAAATAGTTTAACTTTTCGAGTAATTTTGTTTTTTTAGAATGTAACTCTATATTTGTTGCTTCCATTAACTGTTTTCTATTTTCCTCTGTTTGTACCTTGGTTACAAAAACATCGATCATTTGCTCTTGTTCTTCTTTTGGATAAGATTTTAGTGCCATCAAGATATTTTCAAAATAACTGTTATTTTTCGCAGTTAACGTTTCGTCAATTTTTCCTTTCTCATTAAGAATGGTATATAAGGAGTCATATTTTTTCTCATAATCTTTTGTTGTAGCAAAAAGAATTAACTTTTCCTTAGCACGAGTCATTGCAACATAAAGAAGTCTTAACTCCTCTGATTTCGTTTCACTTACCAGTCTATTTTTAATTGCTTGTTTGATAACAGACGGATAGGTAATTCCAAGTTCTTGATTTACAATATGAATACCAATTCCTAATTCTTGATGAAGTGTAACTTTATCTCTTACATCCATCATGTTATACTTTCTACTCATATCTGCTAAAATAACTACTGGAAATTCCAAACCTTTGGATTTATGAATCGTCATAATTCTTACAACATTTTCATTTTCTCCTATGATTTTTGCAGAAGAAGAGGTATCGGATTTATCTTTTAAATGCTCAATATAACGGATATAGGAAGAAAGGGTCTTGGTACCATTTAATCCATAATTTCTTGCAAATTCTACTAACATATTTAAATTTGCCTTTTTTAAAGCAGACATTTCTTCTAATGCAAATTGATAATAAATATTGGTTTCTTGATATAATCTTATGAGTAACTCATCCACGTTATATAATTTTGCATAAATAGAAAAATGATCTAACAAATCTAAGAATTTTTTTACTTTATGAAATAGTTGTTTTTGCTTTAAGTCTAGTTCTTTTTCTTTTTCAAGCTCTTGTTTTAGATTTAATAGCAAGTCATACATATATCCCTTTTTCTGCCCCTTTTTAATATAGACTAATTCATCTAAAGTAAAATTTCCTAAAATACTATACATGATACTAATCATTTCAATATCTTGATAAGGATTATCTAAAACCTTTAAAAAGGACATAACAAGTTTAATTTCATCACCATCAAATAAACTAGAAGAAGCGTCTGAAAAAGCTGGAATATCCATCTTTTTTAAAGTAGATTCTAAAATAGTTCCTTTATCCTTAATGCCTCTTACCAAAATAACAATATCTTGATACTGACATTTTCGGAATTTCTTTTCTTTCATATCATAAATTTGAAACTCTTGTATTAGTTTTTGGATTTTATTACCAATATATATTGCTTCTATTTCAAAATTTTTTAAATCCTCAATATATTGCATGCTCTCATCCATCTCAGCACTTTCATTTGGCTCTATTCCTAACAGCCTTTCCTCTTCTTTTTTTAAATCAATGATATTAAGTTCTGTTTTGTAATTTTGTCCTTCTAAAGTAGGATAAGCACTTGCACCAAATTTTAAAAGTTCTAAATCCGAATAGTCACATTCTCCCATTTCTGTACTCATGATTCTTTCAAAGATAAAATTAATGCTATGAATCACATTTTCTCTACTTCTAAAATTTTGGGCTAAAATAATTTTTACTTCTTTTTGTTCCTCTTCATTTAAATGTTCTAAATCTGCTAAAGGATATGCATGGTATTTTTCATTAAATATTTCTGGCATTGCTTGTCTAAAACGGTAAATACTTTGCTTAATATCGCCTACCATAAAACGGTTATTTCCCCTAGAAATAGACTCTAAAATAGCTTCTTGTACAAAGCTTGTATCTTGATACTCATCGGTGTAAATTTCTTGGAATTTTTCTTGTAAAGAACGAGCAATCTCTGTTATTTTTCCTTCTTTTTCATCTACTAGTAATGCTAAAGCTAAATGCTCTATATCATTAAAATCTAACAAACTCTGTTTATTTTTCTCCAAACGATACCTTTTTTCAAATTCTTCTAATAATTCTTCTAGATAGCAAACATAATCATATGCAACTAAATTATCTTTTAAAATCGTTTTGCTATCTGCATAAATACTTTTGTTTAATTTTTTAATCGTTCCTTTTAAAATATCCTTACGAAAACTCGCAAATTTTTCCTTTAAATCAAGATTTTCTCCTGTATATCTTGGACTATTTGGAAAATCAAGTGTAGATAATGCTTCATATAAATGATCCCAACTATACTGACAAGAACAAAGTACATTTTCTAACTTTTTTAAATCTTGCTCTAAACAAGCACTATGCTTGCTAAAATCTTCCTCTTGCTCTAATTCTTCATATAATTTTTTTCCTCTTCTAATGATACTTTCTAACTCTAAAATCGCACTATCATAAATTTCTTTTCCAAAACGTGTATGATAAAGATCTTGTGTTTCTGGGATATGATATTCCTCTATTTTTTCTTTTAAAAAGGCAAATGGATACGAAAAGCTTTGAACATATGAATAAATGTTAAAAAGACATTCTATTAAATTTTCATCTTTTCCATAAAATAATTCTAATAGCTTATACAACCTTTTATTCTGTTCAGGGTCTTCATTTGCCTTCTCATATTCTTGCTCAATTACTTCTTCCATCACCTTATTTTTTAAAATAGTGATTTGGGATTCATCTGCAATTTTAAAATTAGGATCAATATTTAAAATATGAAAATTTTGCCTAATTAAATCTAAACAAAACGCATGAATAGTCGTAATGCTTGCACGATGAATATATAACAATTGTTGTTTTAAAAATAAATCGTTTGGTCTTACCTCCAAAGCGCTATAAATTGCTTTTAAAATTTTTTCTTTTAACTCCACTGCAGCAGCATTGGTAAAAGTAAGTACCAAGATTTCATCAATGTTGATTCCTTCTTCAATCACACGACGAATCACTCTTTCTACCAACACTGTTGTCTTTCCACTTCCAGCAGAAGCAGATACTAATATATTGGAATTTCTTTTTTCTATTGCGGATAATTGTTCTTTTGTCCAAATATTTGCCATACTCTCTCCTCTTCTTTTTCTTTAACTATTGTATCTTTTTTTCTTCTTTTTTGCAACAAAATAACAAGAAAAAAGAAAGGAAAACTTTTCCTCTCTATTTCTCTAACTGACAAATCCTACTTTCTACAGTTCCATCTTCTAAAGCAACTTCTACTTTCAAAAAAGTAGGTACAATACTTGAAAACAAAATATCTTCATAATCAATAGCTTGTTCAAAACTTGTACTCGCTATATTTTGAATCACTTTTTCATGATCAAAATTAATACCATCCATGCTAAGCAATAATTTCATCTCTTGTATGTTTTGCTCACTATTTAATTTAATATCAAAACGGATTGCACTCTCTTGCTTTTGCACATTTAAAATTGCAACATTTACTTTTCTTTTTAATTCTACAATTTGACTGGTTACATTTCCAGCATGATCTTTTACTTCTACTTGTACTTTTGTAACTTCCGGTGGCATAGAAATAATATATCGATTGGTATCATTTTTCTCTAATTTTTTCCCAACCATTTGAATAAAATCAGAATCTAATCTTTCAACACCTGGATAATGATATTTAACTTGATTCGTTTCATCTAGCGATTCTAAGTATTCATAATAAACACCACTTATCCCACTTCCCATATCTTGTGCATAAAAAGAAACAAAATTTTCTTTCTCATTATAATAAGTAGAAATATCTACAACGTTAGGAGCAGTTGTTTCTACATTGGATAAATCAATTGTTACCTCTGCTTTCTTTTCTTCTCCATCCATCTTTGTAAGGGTAATATATTTTTCTGTTAAATCTAGCTTTTCAAACTTTTCTAAATCTCCTTGATCCAAATTTACTTTTAAACTAGAAGTCTTGTCCACCAAATCTTTAAAACTTTGAAAGGAAAACTTTTGAAACCCAATACTAGTTGCCACTTCCCTTAAAGTACTATCTTTAAATGAAAGATAAAGTTTTTCATTTTCCTCCATAGAAACTTGAACCGTAATATTTGCTTCATTTGTCCATGTCTTGACTCCTTTTTGAACCAAAATCCCACTACTTTTTGTAACCAAAATTTCTTCCTCTATCTTTTCCTCTTTTAAATAAGAGACATCGGTTAATTTTATTAGCGAAAAATATCGAATACCATCTGCAGAAATTCCAGCAAGATAATACACTCTTAAATTAGGATAGGATAAAATATATACATCATTTTCCCCATTTTCTAAATTTCCATTACTTGGATTTTCAATTGCAAGCTCTGATAAATCTAATAGATAAAACTCTGTACTTTGAACATCATCCCCATTTAATGTAAGTTCTTCCTGTAAATATTCTTGCTCTTTTTCTCCAATACGTGAAAAAATCTCTTCCTTTGTAATGGCATGATCTAACCCAGGAATGGTTGCATTTTCTAAGTAATAAAAAGAGACTGCGTCTTCTATCGTTGAAAGTTCACTTGCAAAAGTAGTTTTCCTTGCTTCTACAATGCTATCTCCTACATTGATCACAATGGTAGAAGAAAGAATAATCATAACCACAATGGTAATTGCAAGCACTGTTAGAGATACCCCTTTTTTTCTTGTTTTCATATCTTTCACCATTTATATTTTATATTGTATTCAAAATTTTTTCAATAGAAAATCGTGAGTAATCTACCCACGATTTACAATTTTCTACATTTTTTTATTTTTTTATACTTTTTTCTCACTTTTCTTTTGTCTATTTCTTACAACAAATACTCCAATTCCACAAATTGCAACAAAAGTTACTACAACATATACCCAAACGGATATATCAGATGTATCTACTGGTGGCACGTAAATACAAGTATTTACAACGGTATTTCCTTCAATATGTTTTTCATAATGACGATCGGTTTCTTTTTCATCAACACTATACTCTATTTCATTACCCAAACTATCATATTTTGGTAATTTAAACTCATAACTCCATGAATCTGCCTCTGTAACTTTTTGTTCAGCAATCACTTCATCACCAACCAAAACTTGCAATACAACACTATTTGGTCGTTTGCCATATTCATCATTGTTATCTTCCCATTTTTTTACTGCTTTTACTAATACTTGTTCATTTGGTACTACAAATTTATTGACAACTTTTTGATTGAACATATCATTATTTTCAACGGTTTCTTTTTCATAAAACATACTATCTATTCTTTCAGATAAAATATACTCTATTTCATTGCCTAAATTATCATATTTTGCTAAATCAAATGAGTAAGTCCAATTTGTTTTTTCACTTACTTCTGCTTCTGCTACCACAGTTTCT
>CALXBS010000032.1 GCA_944386605.1 uncultured Clostridia bacterium
TTACTTGATGTTTTAAGTTTTCTCATTACTCAATGACTTTTTGTTACAAAAATATTTCTTTATGTTTTTAACCTGATAGCACAAATGCTAGTCTTGTTATAATTTTTACTTTTTTCATATCCCTCTACTTTCCGCCTCATATTTTTAAAACTATGTTGTGTGTGTGTGTGTGTGTGTAGTCCAATCATATCTCCAAGAGTTTTTGTTACCATAATATTTTTTTGCTTTATTTGGATTTATCATTGTGATTTGACTATATCACATATTTTTCCTTTTTACAACAACCAATATGTCAATATTTCACATAATATTGATTAATTTGTTACCACAAATTCTTGATATTTATGATAATATTCTAATTTGCAGTTTAAATCTAACAATGTTCCTTGCTCTAAATACTGTGTTTTCTTCACTGTAGCCACTTCATTTAAAAAAGAAACAATATTTCCTTTGTCAAAAGGAATTAACATTTGACAATTTACATAATCTGAAAATATCTTTTCAGAAATCATCTCAATTAATTCTTTAATACCACGTCCTTGACTAGCCGAAATATAGATTTCATCTTCATCACGAAATGGTAATTTATCTAACATTAAATCTGACTTATTGTACACATAAATAACAGGTATTTCATCTGCTCCAATTTCTTTTAAAGTTTCCTTTGTAATTTTCATTTGTTCCATAAAATTAGGATCAGAATAATCAATAACATGTAATAACAAATCCGCTTGTTTTACCTCTTCTAAGGTAGAACGAAATGCTTTTATTAAAGAATGTGGCAACTGTCTAATAAATCCTACTGTATCCGATAACAAAAATTGTTTATTATCTTCCAAAGTAATATTACGAATCGTTGTTTCCAAAGTTGCAAATAGCATATCCTGTTCTAGCACTTGTTTTTCCTCTGGTTGATCAAAATAATTTAAAATAGCATTCATAATGGTAGATTTTCCAGCATTGGTATACCCTACTAATGCTACTTGTGGCAAACCAGACTTTTTTCTTTGCTTTCTTTGATTCTCTCTTGTATTTTGTAATTCTTCTAACCTTTTCCTTAACTCTGTTAAACGTTCCTCTATTTTTCTCCTATCGAGTTCTAACTTCTTTTCCCCAGATCCTTTGTTATTAAACGCACTTCCACCGCCTTGTCTACTCAAATAACTATTTAAACCTACAAGTCTTGGTAACATATATTGAAGCCTTGCTGTTTCTACCTGTAATTTTGCCTCTTTTGTCTTAGCTCTAGAAGAAAAAATCTCTAATATTAATCCTGTTCTATCAATTACTGGAATATCTAATTTATCCTCTAAATTTTTTAATTGCATAGGAGATAATTCATTATTAAAAACAATAATTTCTGCTCCTAGTTCTTTTGCCTCTTCCCTAATTTCTTCTACTTTTCCTGTACCAATATAAAAACTAGATGAAATCTCTTTTAAATTCTGTACGATATTTCCTACTACTTCCATATGGCACGCAATTGCAAGTCCCTCTAATTCTTGAAACGACTCTTCAAAATATTCTTGTTCATTTAAATTTGCTCCTACTAACAAAACTCTTACTTTTCTTTCTTCTTGCATACTTCCTCCTATTGTATAATCTCTTGTACTCTTCCTACACGTCCATCTTCTAACATCACCTTAATACCTTGATGATGAATAGGGCTATGTGTTAAAATTTTCATGACAGTTCCTTCTGTTAAAATCCCTGTTGGTTGATCCTTTTTTAAAACAATTTTTACCCTTAAACCTGGATAAATATATTTTCTAACCTGATTTTTTTTCGTAATGAGATTTCCATTTGAATCTATCATATGAATTTCTTCTTCTTTTTCTTCTCTTGCTTTTTCTAATTCTTTATGAAAAATTTCTATAAAATAATGGTACCAACGATCACTTACTTTTATTAAAGCCTCTTTATACTGACGAACATTTTCTACTATTTTATCTAATTCTTGATATACCAGCGCAAATTGTTCTGGTGTTATTATCTTTTGCTCATATGCCTCTTTTAATTCATTTTCATCTAAAACTATCATTCTATCTTTTAAATCAAAAGTAACATCTAAATAAAGATCTTCAAAATATGGAAGCTGATCCTCTCCAATAAAATTTCTAGCAGTGATATCAAAATACCACTGTAAAATAGTTCCTTTGTCATCTAACCATGCCGTTACTACATAATTTTTCCCAACAGGAAGAATTTGGATTGTCATATAATAATCCTTTAAAATACACACTTCTTCCTCTTTTACTTTAATCCATTTAGGACTTCTTATTTTATCAAAATAGGTAGCAGATATGTAATAAACTGTATTTTGATAATTTACATGCACTACCTTGGTATAAGAAGTTTCTACACGCTCCCAATTTTTTCTTACCACACCTTTTATTTTCAATGCTATCACCCGATTTCTAACCCCATTATATAAAAAAAATAAACTTAAAACAATCATTTTATTTTAAGTTTATCAAAAATATCTTTTTTTATGATATAAGGTTGTAGCTTTTTTCCTTTTAAGATCTTTTTACTATTTTTTTCTAAAATCTCATCTAATTTTTCTTTTGAAATCATTCTTTGTAATTTTTGGTAAGCTAATGCATACTGTGGATAAATTCTGCTAGCATTATGGGAATCGGTTGCAATCAAATGAATCATATTTTTCTTTAATAACTTTTTGGCATTTCTTTTTGCCATTTTTCCATAAATCCCTAAAATACTTCCTAAATCTAATTGCATAAGAACGCCATTATGAATCATTTCTTCTAAAAATTTCATATGCTTTTTGGTAAACAAATAACGTTCTGGATGAGCAAGAATTGGATAATATCCACTAATTTGTAAATTTTCTATTTCATGAAAAGCATTTCTAGGAATTTCTTCATGATACATTGGAAATTCAAATAACACATATTTTGTCTGATTTAAACTAAATGCTTTCTTGTTTTCTAATATTTCAAACATATCATTACTAAAAAAAATCTCATTTCCTGGATAAATTGTAACATCAATTTGATGTTTTTTAAATTCTTCATTTAAAATTTGTACAGATTCTCTGATTGCTTCTGATGAAATCGTAGTAGATCCCTCGATATAATGGGGAGTTGCAATCATAACCGTAATTCCAATTTCCTGTGCTTTTCTCCCCATATTTAAACTTTCTTCAAATGATTTAGCACCATCATCTACAAGAGGAATGACATGACAATGTATATCAATCATAATATATTAATGATAAAAAGAAAGTAAATAGCAAGTATTTACTTTACTTCATTTTTCTTTAAATTGGTTAGATGAGAAAATATTTTTATATTTTTAAATATATTCTTTTTAGAATTTGTATAGTGTACATCTGTATATTTTTCATAAGACTGGTATAATTCTTGATTTTTATCCATTGAAATTTGATTCAAAACTACTCCTGCAATTTTTCCACCAACACTTTCAATAGATCTTTTTACATTGACCAACATATCTTTTTTGGTTTTTTGTGCAGCGCTAACTAATAACACATAGTCTACTTTTTTACAAATAACCAAACTATCAGCTAAAATACTAACAGGTGGTGTATCAAATAAAATGACATCAAAATTTTCTCTTGCTACTTTTAAAAATGTATCTAAAGAAGCATTTCCAAGTAGTTCAGAAGGGTTATATGGAACAGGTCCAGATGGCATTAAAAATAAATTGTCAATTTCTGTTTTTAGTACAAGATTCATAAATTCATCTTTCTCACGATTTTGATCTGCTTTTTTCTTGCTAGTAAGCCCTCTTAAATAATCTGAAAGTCCTGTTTTGTTTAACTTATTAAATATTTTATGTTGTCTACCTTTTCTTAAATCTGCATCTACAATTAATACTTTTAAACCAAATTGAGCAAATGCAATTCCAAGATTTGCAGTTACAAAACTTTTTCCATCACCTTGAGCCACACTTGTTATATTTAAAACTTTTCCTTTTTCATCATTAAATAAATATAACAAATTGGTTCTAAATAATCTAAAAGATTCTGATACTGGTGATTTTGGTTGATCATGTACAATAATTTCTCTGTTATTTTCCATATGCTTCACCTCCATTTACTGCTTCATAAATTGGAATAGACGCAATGACTGGAATTTGCAATAATTTTTCTATTTCTTCTTGTTTTTTAACAGTATTATCAAAATATACAATTAAAAAGATAATTCCACAAGATAGAATAAAGCCAACTGCTCCAAATAACGCCATATTTTTCATAGTCCCAATATTATATGGACTTTCTGCAGGTTCAGCAACATCAATAACGGATAAATTCTCTATTTTATACACTTCTGATATTTTTCCTCTAAATACTTCTACTAAAGAATTAGCAATATCAGCAGATAATACAGGATCAGTATTTGTTACTGTAATTAACAATAATTCTGTATCATCTTTTGCAGTTACAGAAACATTTGAGATAAACTCTTCCTCTGACATTTCAAGTCCTAAATTTTCAATTACTTGTTTTGCAATCGTTTTACTTTTAATAATTTCACTATAAGTAGAAACTAACTTTTGGTTTAATGTAATATCATTTTGTGTAATTGCTCCTACTTGTGTTGTTGTTTCATCTACTGCTTTAGATAAAACAAAAGAAGTAGTAGAACGATATTTTGGAGTAACAATTACTTTGGAATAGAAAAGTCCTAATAATGCACCAATTACTGTTACAAGAATTACAATATATATTTTTTTAATAAATACATCTACGATTTCTTTTACATCTATTTCTTCCATTTTTTCCCCCTAATTTCTTACGTTTTACATTATACAATATAATCCACTTTTTTTCAACTAAAAACAACATAATTTTGTAACATTTATGTAATTTTTACAGTATATGAAACCATCTAATGAAAAAATAGTGAGCTCTTTTCTGCATATATACATTGTTTTCTGCATATTTTTTCACAAAATATATGCAGAAAACCATTGATTATATGCATATAAAATGATAAAAATATGCAAAAAATAAAAAACAGGGGACTTTTTATCCCCCTAATTTTCATATAAATACTTTTGAAATTCTTCTTTTGCCTTTTCTAAATCGGTTGTAAAATAATAAATTCCATTAATATATTTTCCTTCACTATACTCTGTTGAAGGAATTTGTATAGAAGTAATATTACTTAAATATGTGTCTTTCTCACTAAACGCTTTAATTCCATAAGAAATACATTCTGATACATTGATATTTGTTTTTACTTGCTTTAAAAATTCATTTGATAAAGAAAGAAGCGTTGATAAATCCTGTTCAGATAGTTTATTTAGTAAAGCAATTAAAATATCTCTTTGTCTTGCAGTCCTATAAAAGTCATTTCCAACATACCTATTTCTAGAATGAATTAAAGCTTGTTCACCATTTAAAAGAATTTTTCCTGTTCCTTCAATTTTAGTAGAAGAACGCTCATTAATAAAAGCAACTTCTTCACTATTTAATTCTACAACAACACCACCAACTTGATTGATAATATTGGTTAATCCAGAAAAATCAATTGTAATATATTCTTCAATATCTAATCCAAAATTAGAATTGATTGTTTTAATACTTAATTGCTCTTGACCATAAGCGTAAGCATGATTAATTTTATCCATCCCATAATCTGGGATATTTACATAAGTGTCTCTTGGAATACTAATCAGTTTTATAGATTTCGATTTTGTATTAATGGATGCAATCATAATGGTATCTGAGCGTCCAGAATAAAAATTATCTGGATCCCTTGAATCCGTTCCGAAAAATACAACTTTCTTCGTTTCAGGAAATTCTGCTTCTTGTAAATTAGAAGTTGCATTTTGATAAAAAGAAGAATTAATTCCTAAATCTGCTTTGTTTAACGTTTCATATTGAACATTACTTAATTTAGAATGTATCCAAAAAAACGAAACCATAATTGCTACAATGATGATAATAAAAATTGCTAAAAAGATTTTTAAAAGTAATTTTCCTTTTTGCTTATTCATGTCTTTCACCTTCTTCTTGCTTTTTCAAAGTAATTAAACTCATTTCTGGTGGATTAAATAAACGAAGTGGAATGCTAGCATCACCCATACCAGTACTTACAAACATGGTACTATCTTCTAAAACATATTTTCCAAAACAGTACTTTGGAAAAAAAGTTCTTCTAGGAGATAATAATCCAATTTTTCCAAGTCGAATTAAACCACCATGAACATGACCTGCAAAAATCAAATCATATCCTAACCTTTTATATAATGGAAAATTTAAAGCATCATGTGCTAACAAAATATTAAATTTAGTTTCATCAATAGGACCACCCTGATACATTAAATAATCTAGTTTCTTATCTATTTTTTCTTGATCCATTTTTTCATATCGAATATTATCTTTAAAATTTAAACCAACAATATGTATTTTTTCGTATTCTCTTTCAATATCATAAGAAGAATCTGATAATACATGTACACCACAAGCTTGTAATTTTTCAATATATTCATTATACTTCTTATATCCCATTCTTCTTTCATGATTTCCAATAGAATAAAAAACAGGATATTTTTTTAATATTGGTTGCAAATCTTTTACAAATTGCTCTATATTCTTTTCATTTTTATGGATCATATCACCTGTCATCACAATATAATCTGGCTTTAACTTATCCACCTTTTGCACAAGTTTTATATTATTCTTTCCAAACCTTTTACTATGCAAATCTGATAAATGTAATATTTTAACTCCTTCAAAAGACTTTGGAAGTTTAGAAGAAGAATAAGTATATCTTCTGATCACAAGATGATAATTGCTATCAAGAACACAAAAAATAATGATACAAATGATGATAATAATACCTAACCCAAACGGCTCCAATATGTAATCCCTCCATATCTGAAAATATATTATATTATATTTTAAATGAATTTACAAGTAGCATACAAAAGAAAAAACGACACACATTTAGTGCACCGCAATCTTAAAAGAAACATTGCCACGGCTTTGATAAGTTTCTGGTTCATAAGCAATGATTTTTATTTGTATGTTTTGACTTTCTAATGAAGAATTTAGCTTTATTTTTTCTACATAATTTCCAGCTTTTATCATTCCTGTTTGTCCAATTAAATTTTCTTGTTCATCATAAATTTTAGCTTTTATCCAAATCTGATTAGAAGTAACATTGGTTAAATAACAAACAAGATGTTCTTGTTCTATGCTAGGCGTTCCACAAATACCAATTTCATATCCCTCTTCTACAAATAAAGTACTATATGATAGATCTTCTGGAACTTCTTGTGGAGTTCCAGCTATTACATTTTCTTCTAATGCAAAAGACTTTTCTTCTTGCTTTTGATCAATCCAAACATAGAATGCTATAAATAGTATCATAAGGAATGCTATCGATAATGTATACTTTATACACTTTTTTTGTATTGTTTTACATTTCATATTCTCACCTATTTTTCTACAATAATTGTAAAGGAACCAATTTGAACCGGAGTTGTAGGTAATGTTTGACTAGGAGTTCCTGATAAAGATAAATAAAAGTCTAATGTTTCACCACTATCTAAAGTTTGTGTAACACTATCATTATTTGTTTCATCTTTTCCATCGAAATTTTCCCATTCATTGTTTGCATAAATGGAAAATTTTATATTTTGATAATCTGAAATTCCTGACACATTGCTTTCAGTATCCTTAATATCAGACGTTGCCAAAAGTGTAACAAGCGCACTTTTTTCTGGCGAGCTATTGGTAACGCTAATTTTATTTGCCTCTCCATTAAATCCATACCAACCAATAGAACCATCTATAGTTCCATTTGCTGGAGACATACTAGAATAAGATTTTTCGTATTGTAATGTATCTGTATTCCATTTTCCTCTATCATAAATAAAACTAAAACTTCCCCATGTAATATCAATACAATACATGTTTTCTACACCATTTTCTGCTTTAGAAATAGGTGCCATTATCATCATAAATATTATTAAAACAAATACTAATTTTTTTATCATACCTTATCCTTTCTAAAACTATCATATCAATATTTTTTTAATACTCATATCATAGCTTTTTCAAAAGGGAATTTCTTCCCTTTTGAATGCTCTATGATTATCTATTTTACTTTTGTTACAGTTACTGTAATTGATCCTACTTGTACTTTATTCATTGTCTTACTTGGTTGCCCTGTTAAAGAAACAGTAGCAGTTGAAGTAGGTATTCCATCATTTCCAGGAGTATGTGTTACTGGTGAAGCCTCTATTGTAGGTGATGAAAAAGGAGTAACATTAATGGTTACATCATCTATTCCATCTACATCAGATTCTTTTGTGGCTACTGCAGCAACAGATATAGGTTTATTAGAATGATTTCTAACTAATATTTGATTATTAGTTCCATCAATTGTCCAATTAACGCTTGTACCATATTCATGGTTATCTACATCCCAATCACCTCCACTATAGACAAATTCCATAGTTCCCCATTCAATATCAGCAGCATATTTGTCTGATCCTAAAGTAGAGGTTGCATAAACAGGTATTGTTTGTTCTGCAGTATCTTGATCCCAGTTTTCCCCTTCTTTGTATGTCATAGTTGCAGCAAAAGAAGAAGAAACTGATAAACTTAATGCTCCCGTAACTGCCATCGCTACGATTGCTTTTCTTAATTTCATATTTTCACCTCCTATAAATGTTTGTATTTTTACTACATAAATGTAGAAAAAATCTATCCAGATATGGTTGCCAAAATACTTCCTATTTTGGTTACTGTTGAAAGCACAGGTGGTTCTCCATTAGAAGTCATCATCACATAAGTATCAGACACATAAACTGCATTTTCATCTTTTTTATAAGAAAGTGTCTTTGAAATAGTATCTACCATATCCTCACTTGTATTTGTCTCACTAAACTTTAAGCCTAATCCACTTTGTGCATATAAAAAGTCTACTGTTGAAGTCATTTGAATTTGAATATCTCTATTAGAACGATTAATAACACTAATTTTATTATTTACACTATCCATACCGTTCCAACTTCCTTCTCCATATTCATGTTGCTCTGTATCCCATTGTGAAGAAGCATATTCAAATATCATATCTCCCCATTCAATATCTACAGAATACACGGCTTCTTCTTCCCCATTATTAACACTTCTTGCTTTAATAGGAAGGGAATGTGTATTACAATCCTCTATTTCTTTTGTACCAAATTTCTTTCTCCAAACAGTCTGCTCATTTAAAGAAGTAAAAATTGCTTTATTTTCGCCTGATATAATTTCTCCATAAACCGTTTGAGTAGAACTAATTTCATAATTTGGATTACTAACACTAACCCCATTTAAAATAATTTTATTATCCACATTAGGATTTTCATGCTCATAAACTGTCGTATTAGGATCATAAGATATTAGTATATCATCACCTTCAATAAAATTATCTAACGCAATATTCCCAAGTGAGATTTTCTGTGAATCTGAAAGTGCGGTCGTTCCATCATACATTTTAATATATTGTTCTACACTTAAAATAGAAAGTGGTCTTTTACTAATTGTAAATCTCATTTCTCCTTCTGCCAAATAAGTTTCTTTTTGCAAACTTGCTTGTAAAATATAGGTTCCAACATTCTTAGGAGCCGAATCTATTTTTTCATTTTGCTCATTATACCAAGTATAAACAATATCCTTTCTATCTAATATTGGTATTTCTACCTCTGAATTTAAAATTTCTGGAACAACTGCTTTAAAATCATATACTTTAGATAATCCTTTTAAAACAAGCTCCTTCTTTTCTACCATAACTATATTTATGGTGTATACATTTGGATGTACCTGCATAGACGCAAAAGAATCTTGTTTACTAATTTGTACAGTTGTCTCTTTACCATCTTGTGGAACATTTACAGTAATGGTTTTACTGGTTAAATTAGAATCAACAGTTTCTCCATTAACAGTAAGTACGGTACTTCCATTTTCAGGTATTTCCCAATCTATTTTTATATCCGCAGTTGTTGTCCCATACTCTACATAAACCGTATATAATTTTACTTTAGAAGAAAACACGTAATTAGATACTACTAATGAAGAATCCTCAGTACCTTGTCTGAAAACTTGAATGTTGGTAATAGGAGAGGAAACTTCGTCAGGATAAAATTTATTTCCTGTTACAATTTGATTATCCTGATAATCATTGGTATCAATTTCTCCTGTTATTAGTCCTCCACCTTCTGGTATCTCTATTAAAATTCTTTCACCATCAAATTCTAAATAATAATTTCCAGGTGCAGGTAATGTTGTTGCAAAAGAAGTATAGGTGGCAGGTATTAAAATTCCATTTTCAAATCCAGCCACAATATTTCCATTTTCATCATACAAATTCAACGTTCTATCTTGTGATGAAGTTTGATGTGGAAATCTAACAATTAAATTATATCCTGAATAATCAACATTGATCTTTGGTAAGTCTGTCCCAGAAGAAATATTGGTAGCAATGGCAAAACTTCCTAAACTAGAAGCAACAATACTTGCATTACTTGATAAAGTAATACTATTATCCGCAAGTGTCGTTCCAGAACCAGAACCAATTGCTACACCTCCATTTGCTATCTGACTCCCTCCATAAGCATGAACCGTTCCACCTAAAATTTCGATCTGTATTGCGGAATTCTTTCCTGAAACATTGGTTACATTATCTGTAGATCCAATTCCAGAGGCATCACAACCACCTTTTGCAGTTATATTTCCTCCTGTAATAGACACTTTATAAAAAGTATTTCCACTTGCTGGCATATAAAAAGCTGAACTCATTCCCGCGTCATAACTATCTCCATCACCAATACCAGCAGCATACCCGCCACCATTAGCAACAATCGTTCCACCTTCTATGCTAATTGTTCCACTCGTAGCAGCTCCATTATAGCCACCGCCAATTCCTGCGCCTTTAAAGCCTCCCGTCGCATTAATCGTTCCGCCTTTAATGGTAATATTTCCAGCTGTAAAACCTACACTAGTATCTCCCGTATATCCTCCACCAATTCCGGCTCCACCATTTTTGGCGTCTTCATTACTGGTTGAAGTAGCACCACCTTGTGCAGTCAAAGAACCTTGTCCTGAAATAACCACACTTGCAGTTTTATCTACTTGCAGACCCGCATATCCATAATACTTATAATTCATGAAATATCCTGATCTATAATAACCACCCGTTAAAGTATTCTCACCTTGCAAAACAATATTTGCAGTAGCTCCATCTGTCACTTGAATAGGGGCATAGCCACTATTTCCAGTATTACCATTAATGGTAACATTATCTAAAACAACATTGGCATTTACTCCAGAACCCGTTATAATCACTTTGGTTACACCATTATGAATGATATAATCCCCTGACTGATTAATGGTTACGGTACCTGAACTATATTCTGTTGCTAAATAGGTATTCCATGTTGCTTGAAAATACGTAGAAAAAGTATTTAAACTTGTTATGATGATAAAAGCAAAAATAAAAAAACAGGCAATACATATTACATATTTTTTAGGAATCTTTCCTTGTTTCAATCATATCATCCTTTCTAATTTATTGTATTGTAATTTCTACAGGCAAATTAGAACTCATAATTGCTTTTTCATTGGTATCTGAATTATAAAATTCAAGTTTTACCATAGCTTGATAATTTCCTCTTGGTAATTTTGTTCCATCATCTAAGCTGGCAAGTTGTATCACTGGTAAAACATATCCTCTTTGAATTAAACCAGATTTATATAGTACAGTGTATTGTGTTTGTGCTTGATAATCACTGCTTTTTTCTATTTTATTCTGTTCACTTTCTGATCTTCCAGTTTTTCCTATTTTATTTTTTAATTCTTCATCTGAAATCATCATACTAATCACAATATCATGATTACCACGAGTCGGATTTCTAAAATCAAAACTTCCAACCATAGTATCATAATCTATTATAATCTCTTGACTAAAGTCAAAACTTGCCTTATTTACATTACCAGAAGTTGTTACTTCACTTTCTTGATCATCTTTAACAACATTTGGATCAATTACCACAGGCTTGTACACATCTTCTGTTTTAGGAAACAAAACTTTTATTAATAAAAATAGGATTAAAATCAAAAGAATTAGTCCAAATATAATTGGAAAAATAATGAGCTTTTTATTAATTTTTCCTTCTACAAAGCATTTATGAATTTCTCCTGTATTTTTTGCTACAAATCCACCTGTAAATTTACCTTCATGGACTCTACAAGTAGCATAAGAACTATAAATGACACCACCATCATTAACGCCTGCCATAGATCCTACATAACGTGTGCCTCCCACGACACAATCAATATGTAAGTTAGCAATCTGTGCACCTTTTAAATACCCAAAAAATCCTGCATATTCATATGTTTTTCCTTCTACTTTAAAATTTTGAATCGTATGACCTTGTCCATCAAAAGATCCATGAAATGCACAGTTTTCGTTTAAACCAATGGGTTCCCATTTTTTTCCTTTTAAATCAATATCACATCTTAAAACGACATGTGCATGTTTATATTCTTCTTTTCCAGCATTTACATTTTTAGCAAAATGAATCAAATCCTGTTCACTTGTAATATTTATTGCTTTTTCACTATTTTCTTTTATTTCAAAGAAGTGCTTCATATCAAAAGATAAATCTTTTAAATCTTCTACTTCTTTCCATACATTTATAAAATTCCACTGATATTTTTCTTTTAACATCAATGGTGTTAATTTTTCTGACTGAGTTATATCCATATACTCATGATTAAATGTATTTTTGATAGGATTATACCAAAAATAATCTGTTATTAGACCATTATTTTGTTTGCAAAATTTAACATAATTTTTCTTTTTTGACCCCTTTTTAGAAAATACTCTTTTTAATTTTCCTGTATTTTGAAAACAAAATGTGGCTAATCTAGAATTAGAATCTAGTAAAGTATCTGCGTATGAATTAGTGATGATTCCTGTATTAATCGCTACAAATCCACCTATCATATTGTCTTCATTTTGAACCATATTATATACCCCTCCAGTTGATCAAATTTTATTATACCAAATGTACATAAAAATTGGAAGCAATTTATTCTAAAATTTTATGAAATTTTTTTGCCAATATAATTATAAAAATGCATTAAATATTAAAAGTTGCTTTTTTGTTATTTCTTTTTGTTCTTCTGTATATTTCATCGCTTTTCCTGATTTTTTACAGTTTTATTGATTCAAAAAAACGATGATATCGTTTTTTGAACATGTTTTTAAAACTATGTTGTGTGTGTGTGTGTGTGTGTGTGTACTCTATTGGCATTCGCACGCACTTTAATTTACATAATTTTTACACTTTATAGGCAATCTATTCATTTCGACTGCATAATAACATTTTTATTTATTTTTTTCAACCCCAAATAAAAAAATTTTTTATTACTAGCCTCCTGTAACAAAACAAAAAAAATAGACAATATTCTACAATATCATCTATTTATCTTATTTCTAAATTACATAATAAAATATACTTATTAGTTAAATTTTTTTGACTTAAAGTAATCTACCAATGCATTTCCTTCTGTTGCTATCGTTCTAAATGAATCACTATCATACTCTGTTCTAGGCAAAGATTGCATTAATCGTTCTTTCTTTTCTGTCCAAAGTTGCAATTGATTTAATGTATTTCTATCAAAATTTTGCATAACATATTCATTTTTAGAATTATAATACATATTTAATTTTCTTACTTTTCCATCTAAAGGATATGCAACCATCCTATCCCCAACTGCTGTTAAAGCATTGTTTACATTTTCATCCAATATAGAAGCCGCTATCATAGTAGATTCTAAAAACATTTCGTTAGACATTGCTCTTTTTAATTTCATATCTAACGCCATTACATCTTTTTTTCCAAACATACCATCACGTTTCCTTCCAATTTTTATTATACCATACTTTTTAATATTTTTCTATCTTTTTCTTTAAAAAAGTTAAAAATATGTAAACTAATATCCACTGCAATGCCTTTAATATAGAAAAGAAGATATACATTACTATATACCTTCTTTGTAGTTCTTTATTTTTTAAGTTTTACAATTAATTCGACAGGATGATGATCACTGTACGAAAAACCATTTTCTAATGTATTAACCGATACCATCTCAATGTTATTACTGATAATATATCCATCAATTATGTATAACTGTGTATCATCATAATTACCACTATAAGGTACATTTAAAAGTCTAGAAGTAGGTTTGCTTCCATCTACTGCATACTGAAATCCTTCTGGTAAATAATCTTCTGGAATAACAGCTGCTGCATAATGTGATTCATCTAATATAGGGAATTGGTCATTATCTACTACAGGAAATTTTTGATTAAAATCTCCACCAGCAATGACATAATTTCCTTTTGCATATTCTTCTTGCATATGCTCTTTTAAAATATTTAATTGTTCTATTCTAGTATTACCATCATCATAAGCTTCTAAATGTAAATTATAAATCACTAATTCTTTATCAGAATCTTTGATTTTCATTCTTTCTTCCATTAAACATCTTTTAAACATCACTGCACGCATTGGCCAACTATATGCACTTGGCAAAGCAATTCTAGTAGCGGTTGTATCATATTTACTTAACACTGCTAGTCCACCTTCAACATGTCCTACAGGATTTAAAATAGGATAAGGTATGTATAAACATTTATGATAAAATGCATAATTCGCTACTCCTTCAAACCCATCTTTTAATCCTTCATATTGATTCATTTTATAAGAACGTTTTGCATTATAATCCACTTCTTGGAATAAATAAATATCTGCATTTTCATTTTGCATTAAATTTTTGACTGCTGCTAAATTTTTGTTAACATTACTTGCAGTCTTAGGCATCACACTTTCTCCACCATCCATGAAAAAGTCTTGTGTACTATCTAAAGAAAGATAGCCTAAATTATATGTTAAAATCTTAATTTCCTCATCTTGTACCAATTCTTTGGTTGCTTCACCATCTATGGTTAACTCTTCCACTTCAGCAGGCTTGTACTCTGTTAACATTAAAATACTAAACCCAATTAAAAGTAAAGCTAATATTGTAAATATAATCGCTAAGAAAATTTTAAGACCTGTATGTCTTCTCATAAACTTCACCTCGCTTATTTTACATTATACAATATTTTATATTTAAAAACAAGCAATCATTCTTAAATTATGTGTCATCCATATATGACTTATTCTACCTAATAACCAGTACTTGGCAAGCGCTCTGGTACTTCGATATATTCATTGGTTACATGTATTAATATTTCTTCTTTATCTTGTTTAATTTCAAAAAAAATCGCTTCCTCTAAAAGTTTATGCTGACTATCTGTTTTTACTTCCCTTAACTGATATTTTCCATACTTTAGATCACCAGAAAGTGCGATTCCCTTATCATTTGTTACTAAAGTTTCTACTACCTCGCCTTTTTCATCTAATATTTCAAATTCTGTTCCAGCTAATGCTTTTCCATCGAAACCACTCACTTTTTCAATCTTTACTTTTCCTTTAATATAATCATTTTGAAACACTACTGGATAATCATTTCCAATAGTTATTTCAATTTCTTGAACAGAATTTTCTGGATCAATTGCATAAGGAGCTGGTACCTCAATTTCTTCTATCCTCAATTTACTTCCTGTTACTACATTTAAATCTTGCACATAATCTAATACAATTTTTCCTTCTTCATTTGTTTCAAAAATTCCTAACTCTTTATTTTCTGTTATATTGGTAATTTTAAACTTTGCTCCTGCAATTTTAACATCAGGAAAATTTTGATCCACTTTGTAAATCTCTAGTTTCATATCTAGCTTTTTTACAAATAAGGATAAATTTAAGGTATCTATATCTAAAGGCGCAAATGTAATTGCAACACTTTGCATTCCTGCGATTTTAGAAGCTGCAAACAAAGCTGCATTTTCTTTTAAAATAGCTTCAAATGTTAAATCAACTACTTTATCTTGGTCTACCGTACTAACCGGTATTAGTATTTTAAAAGTTTTTAAACCAGCTAATTCTGTTACAGGTTCATTATTTTCATTTACAATTAGAACATTAGAAATATTAGTCTTAGCTTTTAAACTTCTTAAATTGGTATTAGAAGCAATCGAATATGTTTTGGAATAATAATTTGGATCTAATTCATCTATACTCATATTATCCTTTGTCTCATAAATTTGTACAGGAACTTTTCTTTCATAAGGGTGACTCATCCCATTATAATAAATATTTTTAATTGCATCAATTACTCTTTGGTATTGTGGTTCATTTGGTGTTAACAAGTCTAAATTAAAGCGATTTAAACAACTCCAAATAGCAAATTGGGAAGCAAACCTTGCTTCATCTACGGTTTTTAAGCCAAGTTCTTCTAGGGATTGATACGGATAAGCATAAGAAATGACAGAAGCTAATGTTTTATCTCGAATAGCTTCATCTGCAGTAACAATATATCCTTCTTCAAACGCCTCCGCCCCTGGTAGACCAATATTTAAACAATATACACTCTCTTCCTCTCCTTCTTCATTAAAATAAAAATAAGTATAGCTTTTTTGCCTAATCTGATTATAACTTACATAAGAAATCGGATCATCATAGCTATGTATTTGATAATCTCCTAACTTATCTTCTAAAGTAGAAGCAAAAACTGTATTTATGCATAATACGAAAATGAATATGATTGCAACAATTTTCTTTAATTTCATTTTTACTCTTTACCCCTTTCTTTTGCGACAATACATAATCTTTCATTTGGATTATTTTCTACACAAGTAATTAAGGTAAGTAAATTTACAGAATCTTTCCTTTTTATATACGACCAATCATATACACTAATAATGATTTTTTCTTCTACTTCATAAGTTCTTGTCTCTGTCTGATAAGTATAATAGAGTAAATCCCCCTTTTCTAGCAAATTTAAGTCTTGAAAATAGTTTTTGATACTTCCACGATTATGAGCTGCTAACCCCACATTTCCATTAAATAGTGCTGTTTCATTAAAATGTCCTATAAATTGTGCTAGCGTCTCTTCATCTGTTCCTTCTGAGATTTTTATTTGACTAAGCCCTATTTTAGGAATACTTAAAGACCAAGAAAACACTTCTGTTTCTATATTTTCTTTTGCTATTTTACTAAGTTCTACTACATTGTTACTAGAATGAATTTTAGAATTTGAAAAAAATGGATTATGATAAAAAATGAAGATAAAAATAATAAGAAGAACGATCATAAAAAGAATCAGACCGTTTAAAATATCGTTTCACAAATACCTCCTTGTGTATCTAAATAAAGTAACGTTACTTGTATCTTCATTATACGTTAGAAAACGCTACTCGTCAAGAAAATTCGATCGCAAGTTTAGACAAAAAAATAAGCTAAATACTTTCTATATTTAACTTATCTTTATTCATCATTTGTTTTAATGATATCTTTTACTAATGAATAATATTTTTCTTCTTCTTCTAAAAAGATGTCATCTCCTACAATCATATAGGCTCTTAACAAATACTCACGTGCATTTTCCTCATCATGTGTCTCTACCAATGTTTCACCTAATCTTAGCAAAACATATGGATTGGTAGTTCCATTTGGGCAATTCATTGCGTTATAAAAACAGTCTCGTGCTTTTTCATAATCTTGAAAAGAAATATAAATATCTCCCAATGCAACATAGATCCAAGTAGCTGCTTCATAATAAACCTTGGGATTTGGAATTAAATCTAATGCCTTTTGATATTGTGCATAAGCAAGATTTTTTTTACCTTCTTCTAGTAACATATCTCCCTTATTACAATATTCTGTGATTTTGGAATAAGCCTCTTCACTAATTTCCATATAAGGTGCCTCCTATTGATACAAAAAAATAAACTCGAATGTAACTTTTATTATAACATGAGAATTTTATTTTGGGAATATCTTTTTCATAAATTTCTTATTTTTTATCAAAAAATTTTACTTTCCAGTCAAAATTTGTTGAACAAACTTTTCTTCCTTGCTATAATTATCTATAACGGAGGTGATTCTTTTGAATAAAGAATCTAAATATTACTTAAATTTGATGATAAAGTTTTTAATACTTGCATTTATTGCTCTAGGAATTTATCTAACTTATAAAGTTGCAATTTTTTATATTCCTTTTGTCATTGCATTTATCATTGCCTCTATTGCTGAACCACTAATTAAATTTTTTATGAAGAAATTAAAATTGAAAAGAAAATTAGCAAGTATTCTTTCTTTATTACTCATATTAACTTTACTCATTGGATTATGTACGCTTCTCATCACTAACCTTATCTCAGAAGCTACTTCTCTAATTGATAGTTTAAATGTGTACTTTAAAGGATTTTATGATACTGGTATTCAATTGCTAGATGATCTTCAAAACGGAAGGCTAGAAATTCCAGAAGAATTTGTAGAACTTGCAAATAATTCTTTTTCTGCTTTTTTAAATAGTGCAAAAGATGTAGTGTTATCTATCCTTACATCCACTTTAAATTTCTTTACTTCTATACCAAGTCTTCTTACAAATGGATGTATTATGCTTCTTGCAGTTGTATTTATTTGTTTTGACCGTGATTATGTAAAAAATATCTTTAAAAAGCATGTACCAAAGGAATGGTTAAGTAATATTAAAAAGGTATTTTCTCAAATGTGTAGTGTGTCTTTTCGATATATTAAAGCAGAAGCTAAATTATCAGGTATTTGTTTTGTATTTGTACTTGTGAGTCTACTATTACTAAGTGTTGTTGGATTTAACATCTCTTATCCGATCATTATGGCTATTTTAATCGGATTTGTAGACCTATTACCACTATTTGGAGCTGGAGTTGTAATGATTCCATGGGCACTATACTCTCTTGTTTCTGGAAATATGTTAGTAGGAATTGCCGTATTTGTTATTTGGTGCATTTGGGCTGTGATAAAAAGTCTTATTGAACCTCACTTTGTAAGTAAACAAATGGGCATGCACCCTTTATTTACCTTAATTGGTATGTATACTGGATTTAAACTTTTTGGTGTTCTTGGACTAATCCTTGGACCAATTTCATTTTTAATTTTAAAAAATGTATTTAGTGAGTTATTTGCAAAAGGAATTTTAAAAACACTTTTTGAAAAAGAATAATAAAATATAAAGCGTGATTTTAAAACAATCACGTTTTTGTTATTTTTACATTATAGTTTAAACTTTTTTAACACATACTATCAAAAGGTGATAGTATAGTATGGAAGAATC
>CALXBS010000033.1 GCA_944386605.1 uncultured Clostridia bacterium
GAAACAACAATTACGGTATTTTCAAAATTGATTAAAAACTCTTCTAACCAAGCAATAGCAGCAATATCTAAATTGTTGGTAGGTTCATCTAGTAATAGCACATCAGGATTACCAAAAAGAGCTTGTGCAAGTAATACTTTTACTTTTTCAGGTCCTGTTAATTTCCCAACCAATTTTTCATGTAATTCAGTTTCAATTCCTAAACCATTTAATAACTGTGCTGCATCTGTTTCAGCCATCCAGCCATTTAATTCTGCAAACTCTGCCTCTAATTCACCTGCTTTAATTCCATCTTCTTCATCAAAGTCTGGTTTAGCATAAATTGCCTCTTTCTCTTTCATAATCTCATATAATCTTGGATTCCCACGTATTACCGTATCTAATACCTTCACATCATCATATTGGTAGTGATCTTGTTTTAATATTCCAAGTCTTTCATTTTTGGTCATATAAACTTCGCCTTCACTAGGTTCAATTTCTCCAGAAAGAATTTTTAAAAAAGTGGATTTTCCGGCACCATTAGCCCCAATAATTCCATAACAATTTCCCGGTGTAAATTTAACATTTACATCCTCAAATAAAGTTCTTTTTCCAAAACGTAAAGTAACACCATTTGTTCCTAACATATTCTCTCTCCTTTTTCGTGTAATATTTTACTATATTTAAATGAATAAATCAACCAATCGACAAAGATTTGCTTTTTTTTACAAATTATTGTACAATATCATAGGTGATGAATGTGAAAAAAGAAAAGATTCATATGAAACAAAATACAAAAGAAATGGCAAAAAAAGCAATTAATGACTACAAAAAATTTGCTGTTAAAGGAAACGTCTTAGACATGGCAATTGGTGTTGTTATTGGTAGTGCATTTACAAACATTATCAATACCCTTGTTTCTTCTATCATTACCCCATTTATTAGTCTTTTAACTAGTAATGTTGATCTTTCCACTTTATTTGTTACTTTAAAAGGAGGAACTTTCCAAACACTAGAAGAAGCCAAAAATGCAGGTGCAATTACTTTAAACTATGGTGCATTTATCAATTCTGTTTTTAACTTTTTAATTGTATCGGTTGTTTTATTTATTGTTGTCAAAATTGTGAGTGCTTCCAACAAAAAAGATGCAAAAGTAAAAGAAAAAACAACCAAAGAATGCCCTTATTGTTTTAGCACCATTTCGATTAAAGCAACCAAATGTCCGCACTGTACAAGTGATTTAATTGAAACAAAAGAAACTAAAAAAGAAAAAGAACAACAAGAAGAAACGGAGCAAAAAGAACAAGAAAAAACAAACAAGAAAACTAGTCAAAAAGAAGAAAAGAAAAAAGATAATGAAAAAAAAATAATATAGAAAAATGCAGGATAGTCATTCTACCCTGCATTTTAAGTTTTAATGCTTTTGCTTTTTGATTAAAATTCTTTTTATCCATTTTGTAATTTCAACTAACACAAGCGGTAAAACAGAAAATCCTATTACAATTCCCCATTCTTGCATGTTTAACGTTGTTAACTCAAAAATTTCTCTTAAGCTTGGAATCCATACGATTGCTAGTAATATGCATAAAGAAATTCCTAATGCTCCAAATAAATAGTAATTATGACCATTTCCTTTTGCAAAAACAGAATCTGTATTAGAACGTTGATTAAATGCATGTAACATTTGTGATAAAGCAAGTACTAAGAAAGCCATCGTCTGAGCGTGTGTATAATCTTCCATTCTAAGTCCAATTTGAAAAGCAGACATGGTAGCAATCATAATAAAGATACCATGAAGAATAACACGTGTTACCAGCGATTTTTCAAATAAACTTCCTGATTTTACCGGTTTTTGTTTCATCACATTCCTACTTGCTGGATCTACTCCCAAAGCAAGAGCTGGTAAAGAGTCCGTTGCAAGATTAATACATAAAATGTGTATTGCAAGTATAGGAGCGTCTAAATTAAATATTGTAGAAATTAGCAAAACTAATATTTCAGCAATATTTCCTGCTAGCAAGAATTGTATTACTTTTTGAATATTTTTGTAAACTCTTCTTCCTTCTTTTACGGCATGAACAATAGTGGTAAAATCATCATCTAATAAAATCATATCCGACGCGTCTTTTGCCACGTCTGTTCCATTCATTCCCATAGCAATTCCAATATCTGCTGTTTTTAAAGCAGGTGCGTCATTAACACCATCTCCTGTCATTGCAGCAACTTCTCCAGTTCTTTTTAAAGATTTAATAATTCTTAATTTATGAGTTGGAGAAACCCTAGCAAATACACTTGTATGTCCTACTATCTTGTCTAATTCTTCATCACTCATTTGATCTAATTCTTCGCCAGAGATTGCTATATCTCCTTCTTTCCAGATCTCTAATTGTTTTGCAATTGTCACTGCCGTAAGTACATGATCTCCTGTAATCATAACCGTACGTATACCTGCTTCTGTACACATTCTAACAGACTCTAACACTTCTGGTCTAGGAGGATCGATCATCCCTGCCATTCCAATGAAAGTTAAATCAAACTCTAAATTTTCCTCATCATTTTCCGGTACTTTTGAAACTTCCTTTTTGGCAAATCCTAACACTCTTAAAGCATTTTTAGACATATCACTTACCATTTGCAAAATTTTCTCTTTGTCTTCAGCTGTGATATTTCTAACACCATTTTGTGTAAGAATACGTGTACACAAAGGTAGCATTTGCTCTACTGCTCCTTTCGTGTAAACAACCCATTTACCATCTATTTGATGAAGTGTTGTCATCCTTTTTCTGTCAGAATCAAAAGGTTGTTCAAATTCCCTTGGATACTGTTTTTCAAGTTTTTCTTGGTTTAACCCAAAGTCTCTTGTTAAAAATATCAAAGCTCCTTCTGTAGGGTCACCTAAAACAGTATCTTTTCGGTCTGGATCTAAAGAAGCATCATTACACAAAGCTCCTGCATAGACAATTTCTAAATACTTCTTTTTTTCCTCCTCTGTTAATTGATTTAGTAACTTCATTTCTTTTGCATTCATGTCTTGTTCTATTGCAAGTGCCGTTACTGTCATTTTATTTAAAGTTAAGGTTCCAGTTTTATCAGAACAAATAACAGTAGCGCTTCCTAAAGTTTCTACTGCCGGAAGTTTTCTTACCAAAGCATTTTCTTTTACCATACGCTTTACACCCAAAGCCATAACAATGGTAGCGGTAGCAGGTAATCCCTCAGGAATAATAGAAATTGCTAAAGAAATCGCTGTCATTAAAAGAGGAATAAAAGGTCTTTGGTATAGCAATCCAATGATTAACATCACCACACATACAATGAATCCAACAACGGTTAAGACCTTCCCTACTGCGGATAACTTTCTTTTAATAGGGGTATCAAATTCATCTTCATGGGTTAACATCTTGGCAATATGCCCCATCTCTGTGTTCATTCCTGTTTCTACAACAACCCCTATTGCTCTTCCATACGTAATCAGAGAAGAAGTATAAAGCATATTGACTCTATCTCCTAATTCTGTCTTCTCAGGTAATATAACATCCTCTTCTTTTTCTACCGGAACAGATTCGCCTGTTAAAGTTGCTTCTTGCACTTTTAAATTAGACGCCTCTATAATTCTAATATCTGCTGGTACCATATTACCAGCTTCTAAAAGTACAATATCTCCTACTACTAATTCCTTAGAAGAAATAGCACTCTCCTCTTTCTCACGTAAAACACGAGCAGTTGGGGTACTCATATTTCTTAAAGCTTCAATAGAAGATGCAGCCTTTTTTTCTTGTACCACACTAATGAAAGTGTTTACAAAAATAATAAATAAAATCACCCATCCTTCTAATGCTTCATTTAATAAAAAAGATAAAATTGCAGCTAAAAATAGTACCAGAATCATAAAATCAGCTAAAGAACTCCACAACAACTGCAAAATGGTCTTAGGTTTGTGCTGATTTAATTCATTATACCCATATTTTTTTAATCGTTTCTCTGCTTCTTGATCACTAAGCCCCTCTTTTGAAGTCTGTAACATAGCATAAATCTCATCTAATGACTTGGTATACCATTTCTCACGCTTACTTTGATCTTCCAAATTCATACTCTCCTTTCAAAATTTTATGCTATTTTCATTATAGCAATATTTTAGTAGTAAGTAAATAACGCTATCAAATCTTTTTTGCCACATCCTTTCTTCGCATTTGCTAAAAATAATGAATCATTGTTTAGATACTATACCATAAAATAATGCGATAAGCAATTCTTTTTCCTCTTTCTCTATTATTTCTACATTTATATAAAAAAATCACGGGAATTTAATAAAATCATATCCTATATAATCTTATTAAATTCCCGTGACTCATTCACTTAAATGAATTATTTTTTATTTACTAATTCTTTTAAAGCTTTTCCAGCTTTGAAAACTGGTGCTTTAGAAGCTGGTATTTTGATTTCAGCTTTAGTTTGAGGATTTCTTCCTTTTCTAGCTGCTCTTTCTCTTACTTCGAAAGTTCCAAAACCAACTAATTGTACTTTTTCACCATTTTTTAATGCACTCTCTACACTAGTTACGAATGCGTCTAAAGCAGTTTCAGCTGCTTTTTTTGTTAATTTGCTTTCTTCTGCAATTTTAGCTATTAATTCAGCTTTGTTCATTACTAATCCCTCCTATTTTTAGATTACATTTAGAATATACTACAAATGCTTAATATTGTCAACACTTTTCAGCTTTTTTCTCACTTTTTTTTCTCATTTTCGTTTTACTTTACATATCTTGTTACCATAAGGTATCTGTTCTAGCTCTTCAGGACTTAAAACTTTAAATTTTAAAGTAAATATTACATAAGCAATCACTGCAATGCTAATTGTTAAAATGGTATTCCAATTTCCTGTTACATGAACATATGGTAATAAATAGTAAGAGGCTATCACAACTACTGACATTGCCAAAGTAGCAAGTAGTGGTTTAAGCAAAATCTCTTTCATATTTGGTTTTTCTTTTAACGTTCTAAATAGTGCTATAAATGCTATTGAACAAGATAATACATTATATACGACACTAGAAATAACCGCTATTACTTCTCCATAAACAGGAATTAATGTTACATTAATAATATATTTTGCAATTGCTCCAATAATTAAAGAAACGCCTGGCACATATAATTTTCCCAATCCTTGCAAAGAACCATATACCGTTTGTGCTACAACTGCAAAAATTAATTGCCAACATTGAATTTGTAGTAATTCATATCCATTTGGAGAATTTGGAAAAATTAATTCAAAAATCGGTTTTGCAAGTAAAAACATTCCAAATGTACATGGTAAAGATATAATCGATGATACCTTTAAAGAAAAATTAATTTTATCTACTGCTTCCTTTTTCTTATGTTTTGCAATCGCAGCAGATACAAATGGCACTAATGCAACTGAAAATGCCACATTAATAGACATTGGTACAGAATTTAGTATATCTACTTTCCCAACAATTATACCAAAATTTTCGTTTGCTTCTTGAAGCGTTTGTCCTGCCTTTTGTAATCCATCTACTACTGTAGCAACATCAATAACACCTGCAAGTGCTGCTACAACACTACCTAAAGAAATAGGAACAACATATGCAATTAGTTTCTTTAAAATTTTCTTCCTAGGCTCTATTGCAAATTTTTCTGATAATCTAATCTCATTCCAGATTCCTTTTTTGTTTCTATGATAATAAAGTAATAGATATAAAAAAGCACTAGACGTAGCAACCGTAGTTGCAAGCGTAGAACCCGCTGCCATAATTTCAGGACTATCGGTTCCAAGTAACATCCATACAAAAATAACGGAAAAAACACTATTAATAATTTGTTCTAATACTTGTGCTTTACTATACTCCATCATATTTTGCATTCCTACAAAATATCCTCTTAATACTGCAGACATCGCTACGAAAATAATAGCAGGTGAAAGTGCCATTAATGTATATTTTACACCTGGATTGTTTAAAATATTTGTAGAAATAAATTCTGCTCCAAAAAATAACATTAAAGAAAAACAAACTGCGATAAAAGTAAAGAGTGCCATTGCAGTTCTAAAAATCCTATGTGCTCCTCTTTTATCCCCTATTGCCATTTTTTCAGATACTAGCTTTGACATGGTATTTGGAATTCCCATTGTTGCAATAGCAAGTATTAAGGTATAAATCTGAAAACCAGAACCATAATAACTATTTCCTTCGTTAGAAAACTGCGGAAAATTCGTTAAAATAATTCTATATATGAATCCCATTACTTTTATTGCAATTTGGGATATCATAATTACTAAAACACCATTCATAAATGTTTGTTTTTTAATTGCCAAAAAAACTCATCCCCCTTATTATTTACTCAAATAGCTCCTTTATTATACCATATAATGCAATTTGTTACAATACAATTCTAAAATCCTCAAAACTTATTTATCAAATAAAGTTTTCTTGCTTTTTTTCAAAAATATCGTTATAATAGTTAATATGAGAACAATTATTGTAAAGAATTTAAAAAAAGAACATACGGTATTATCCTATTTAAAATATGTTTTTCCAAGTATCACTACCGCTACTATTTTTAAAGCTTTTCGAAATAAGGATATTCGTATTAATCAAATAAAAATTAGTAACAATCAAATTGTAAAGCCTGGAGATCAATTAACACTTTATATTTTAGATAAATTTTTATACCAGCTACCAGATCATCTTGATGTAATTTATGAAGATTCTTTTATCTACTGTGTTTTTAAACCACAAGGGATATTATCTAATCGTGAAGAGAAAAATCCAGAGCAAGAAATGTTACAAGGAGGAATAGAGCCTACTTTAGAAGACTTAGTAACAGAACAAAATCCAGATTATAAAATTTGTCATAGACTAGATAGGAATACTTCTGGAATCATTTTATTTGCTAAAAATGATATTGCTTACCAAGAGATTTTAAAAGCCTTTCAAGAAGGCTTCATTCAAAAAGAATATATTGCTTATGTAGCCGGTACGAAATTTACAAAAAATCATGAAGTCTTAGAAAAATATATTGTTAAAAATCAAGATGGCTATTCTAAAATTTATGATACACCTGTCAAAAATAGTAAAAAAATTATCACTAGTTATCAAGTAGAAACTATATATCCTAAACAACAATATGCTATTTTAAGAGTAAAAATTCATACAGGAAAAACTCATCAAATTAGAGCACAATTAGCAAACATTGGTCATCCAATTATTGGGGATCCTAAATATGGGAAAAATGAGATAAATCGAAAATTTAAAACCTATAAACAATTATTATTTGCTATTAACTACCGCTTTTCTTTTCCTATTGCCTCACCCCTTTTTTATTTAAATGAGATTGCAATATCGTTAGATAAAACATATTATGAAAACAAAATCAAATATTAGGAGGAAATATCATGAAAAAAGAATCTACCCAAAAGAATGGAAAATATAAATTAGTCATGTTTTCTAATAAAGATATTATTGAAAATAGAAAACGTTCTTTTTATGAACTAGTATTTATTTTTACTTTATGTTCTATTTTGGGGTATTTTGTAGAAACAGGCTATGTCTTTTTAGATACTGGTAACTTAGTAAAAAGAGGAATGCTACTTGGGCCTTATTGTCCTATTTATGGATTTGGAGCCTCTATCTTATATCTTCTTTTTTATAACATCAAACCAACGAAAAAAAATATCCCCTATATATTCTTTTTATCTGCTTTAACAATGGGTGGATTTGAATTATTAAGTGGTTTAGGTTTTAAATATATCTTAAATATTGAAATGTGGAATTATCATGGCAAATTTTTAGAAATTTTAAATTACACAACTGTCCCTATTCTAATAGGTTGGGGAATTTTAGGTACCATTTATGTCTTTGCCATTCAACCCTTCCTTTCAAAAATATTAAATAAAATTCCATTAGCTATTAAGAAAAGATTAACCTATATGATTATTACCATTTATCTTTTTGATTTTGCAATATCTGTATTTAGAATCATGCGTTATCCTGATATCTTGTATAAACTAGTTCATCCATAAAGGAGGTTTTTTATGAGCGAAGAAATGTTAAATGAATTAAAACAAATAGGACTAAAAATTGGAAAAAATGTAGATATTATGTCTGAAACTATCATCGACAGGTCACATGCCTTTTTAATAGAAATTGGAGATAATGTTACTTTAGCACATCGTGTATATATTCTTGCACATGATGCAAGTACTAAAAAACAATTAGGGTATACCAAAATTGGAAGAGTAAAAATTGGAAATAACGTTTTTATTGGGGCACAAAGTATTGTTCTTCCAAATACTACGATTGGAAATCATGTTATCATAGGTGCCGGAAGTGTTGTTTCTAAAAATATCCCAGATAACAGTGTGGCAGTAGGAAATCCAGCTAAAGTAATTTGTAGTTATGAAGAATATATGGCAAAAAATGCAGAAATGATGAAAAATCGAAAATTATTCTCACAAGATTATACCCTTCGTAATCCAAACTTAACAGAAGAAATGAAACAAGAAATGATAGAAGCGACCAAAGATGGTTTTTGTTATATTGTATGACACAAAAAAGTAATTAAGCCGTGTACTTAATTACTTTTTATTTGTGTGATTATCTAAATTTTCCTTATTTCTTTTCTTATTTTTTACAATCTCCTTAACGTTTTTTCAATATCTCTTACTTGTTTTTCAATAACAAACTTCTTACTTCTTTCTTTTACTCTTTCTAGCAAGACCTGATATAATTTCTTATCATTAATCACACGGTACATTCCATTATATAAAGAATCTTCATCATTATCTGTAATGATTGCACCATTTTCTGAAGCTCCTATAATATCACTTACTCCTGGACAATTCGTAGTCACAATTGGTTTATTTAATATAATTGCTTCACAAAGAACCGTACTAAGTCCCTCTACTTTAGAAGAACATACAAAAAGATCTGCCATCTTCATATACTTATACGGATTATTTTTAAATCCTATTAGTTTGACAGTATCTTCTAATTTATTTGCCTTGATATATTTTTCAAGGTTTGCTCTTTCAATTCCTTCACCTATAATCCATAATTTATTTTTTAATCCGTTTTCTAGTAATCTTTTATGACATCTAATTAACATATCATATCCCTTTTCAGGAATGAGTCTTCCTACACTACAAATTAAAAAATCATCATCTCTTGTTATATCTTCCACCGCTTCATTTGATTTTTCAATTATTTCTCTACTATTAATTGGATTGATCTTGGTAATAATATTTTCTGAAAATCCCATTTTTTTAATAAAGGTATCCTTTACACCATTTGATACACATATTACTTTATTAAACTTTTTGTAACAATCCTTTTCTTCTTGTGGATCTCTAAAAGCCAAAGAGGATTTTTTTAATACTGTCAAATCGGTATGTATCCATACCACTTTTTTTGATTTTTTATTAGGAGATTTACTAATAATCTTTGCACACATTCCTTCCAGAAAAGCTACTTCTATATCATATTTTTCTTTGATAAAATGCTGATACGATTTCTCATTAAATATATGTTTTATATACCACTTATATCCTGACCATATCGTATTCATGATTTTAATTGCAATTTTTCTTTTCTTTTTTCTTGATTTTTTAAAATAAGAGTTAAACATATATCGATATTTAACACCTTTGGTTTCTAATATATCTTTGATATAGATTCCTTCATTTACAATTGTCATTACTGTAATATCATATTTTTCTTTATTAATATGCTTTACTAAATTTACAAGTACCTTTTCTGCTCCACCACCATTTAAGGTATGGATTAAGATTAACATCTTTTTCATAAGACACCTCGATTGAATCATAGTAATTATACTATATTTCTCATATTTTCGCAACTATTTCAGTTCTCTTGCAAAAAAATGTATATCTTTAAGCTACAAATTGATTTTATACTTCATCTATGATATACTTTTCTTATTAGAAAAGAGGCGATATGATGAATGATTTAATTAGTATTATCATCCCTATGCACAATGCAGAACCTTATATTGAAAAATTACTAGATAGTATTCGTATTCAAACTTACAAGAATTTAGAAATTATTGTCGTAAATGATGGGTCACAAGATAATAGTTTATCCCTTGTAGAAAAAAAACAACAAGAGGATCCAAGAATTAAAATAATTACACAAGTAAATTCAGGAGTTAGCAAAGCAAGAAATGTAGGAATTGAAAATGCTAGCGGAAAATATCTTAGCTTTTTAGACGCAGATGATTACATAGAAGCAGATATGTATGAAAAACTTTATTATAAAATGAAGGAAATAGATGGAAATATCCTAAGAGCCAATTGTATCAAGGAAGATATTAACGGAAATAATAAACAAATTGATAGTTTATATGATTTAGCAAATAGGAAAATTGGAAAAGACGAAATTAAGACCACCCTACTTTCCTATATCTTTGATAACAAAATAAAAGCATATACCACTTTGCTTTTTATAAAAACAGATTTTGTCAAAGGAAAATTTTTCTTTAAAGAAAATATTCATATGATGGAAGACTTATTATTCTTTTTAGATTTACTGATGGCAATAGATGACATTTATTTTTATGATTTTCCATGTTATCATTATGTCTTACATGCAAATAGTAATAGTAATTCAAGAAAAAATATCATACGAAATTATAAAAATACATTAACCGTCGTTTCAAATGCTCTTGACTTACTTAATAAAAACCATATAGATGAAACAATTATTCAAAAAGTTCATCATATCTATAGTGTAGGAATTACCAAATACATTCTAAATACATTTAAAGAACAAGATGAATACACTTTAACATTTCCTCAAATGGTAGAACTTCTACAATTAGAAGGTGTAGCTGAGCTTGTAAAAGATGTAG
Source organism: uncultured Clostridia bacterium (assembly GCA_944386605.1). GTDB lineage: Bacteria > Bacillota > Clostridia > TANB77 > CAG-465 > CAG-465. The sequence continues at coordinate 10,863 of CALXBS010000033.1, forward strand.
ATTTTTCAAATGACATAGAATATGTAAAAATTGCAGGAAATTATATTCAAAAACAGGAATATGAAAAACTATACCAATATGCCAAAACTCTTACTTTTTAAGGTAAGAGTTTTATTAGTCTTTTTTTAACATAATTTTACAATTAAAACATATGATACATTAGGTGATAATTATGATTCAATGTGCAATTGTAGGTGCTACTGGACTAGTAGGTTCCACCTTTTTAAAAGTATTAGAAGAAAAGAAACTTCCTATTGATCAATATGTTTTACTTGCTTCTAAAAAATCTAAAGGAAAACGTATTTCATTTATGGAAAAAGAGTATATTGTAGAAGAGCTTACAGAACATTCTTTTGATAACAATCGATTTCAATACGCATTATTTTCTGCAGGTGCAAAAATTAGTGAGAAATATGCCCCTATTGCAGCTCAAAATAACTGTATTGTTATTGACAATAGTTCTTGTTTCCGAATGAAAGAAGATGTTCCTTTAGTAGTACCAGAAGTAAATCCCCAAAAGACATTTACTCATCAAGGAATCATTGCTAACCCAAATTGTTCTACTATACAGGCAGTGGTTTTACTAAATATACTACAAAAATATGGATTAAAAAGAGTGGTCTACAGTACCTATCAAGCAGTTTCTGGAGCAGGTCAAAAAGGAATTTATGATTTAGAAAATCGTTCTACTAATCAATTTAAATACAAAATCTGGAACAATTGCTTACCACAAATTGACATATTTTTAGAAAATGGTTATACCAAAGAAGAAATGAAAATGATTGAAGAAACTAGAAAAATATTAGATCTTCCATCTTTAAATATTACGGCTACTTGTGTCAGAGTACCTGTTAAAAATTGTCATGGAGAAAGTATTAATATAGAATTAGAAGAAGAATTTGACATTTTACAAATCAAACAAGAACTAAATTTAGCAGAAGGAATTGTTGTACTAGACGATCCTTCAAGGGATATCTATCCAATAAATAGTTTTGTAGATGGAAAAGATGATGTTTTTGTGGGAAGAATTAGAAGAGACTTTAGCGTAGCAAATGGATTAAATGTATGGTGTGTAGCAGATAATGTTAGAAAAGGAGCTGCCACAAACGCAGTACAAATCTTAGAATTGTTGCTAAAAAAACAGTGAATCAAGTGTTCACTGTTTTTTATTTTTTTATTTATAATTATTTATAACGCAGCTAATTTTTTCTTTAAATCTAATGAGGCTAAATATCTAGCACTACAAGAATTTTTCTCTTCATCTGTTAACTCTGCAAGCGTTTTTCCATTTGGTAGTTCAAAAATTTCATCAAATCCAAATCCATTTTCTCCTCTAAATTCTTTACTAATATTTCCTTTTAGAATTCCTTCACCTACAAGGATATTTTTTCCATCGTAATAGACAAGATTACATATAAACTCGACATAGCGGTCTTGTATATCCTTTAATCTATTTAATATTTCTTGATTTCTTTGTCTTGGAGTCGTATTTTCTCCTAAAAATCTAGCAGTTTTTACCCCAGGTTCTCCGTTTAATGCTCGAATACAGATACCGCTATCATCAGCAATAACCGGTTCATTTGCCAGTTTATAAATTTCAGTTGCTTTTTTAAGAGCGTTTCCATAAAAGCTATCTTGATCTTCCTCTACTTCCACAAAAATATTAGCCTCTTTTAAAGACTTAATATCATATTCATGAAAAATATCCCTTATATTCTTTAATTTCCCTTGATTATTACTTGCAAAAATCATAACAAGCCTCCTTCTTTTTTTCTACAAATTATAACATAAATTGATCACTTGTTCAAATATTAAAGTAAAATAAATACAATTTAACATATATTTTTTCTTTTTTTGTGATATTGTATATAATAATTCATTCTTGCCACGAAAGAATCTGGTAAAATTTTACTAAAGAAATAAGTCATCTTTGCAATTTTACCTGGAATAATCACCTGCTTTCCTTTTAAACAAGAATCTACCCCATATTTTGCTACATATTCAGAAGATAGTGGTCTTGTTGTAAATGTAATTCCTAAATTCTCATTAAACTGTGTATCAACAGGGCCAGGACACAAAACACTAATTTTTACTCTTGATTTTGATTTTTTCAACTCATAATAAATTGCCTGTGTTAACCTTACTACATAAGATTTCGAAGCATAATAACTACTCATTAACGGTCCAACTGTAAATCCAGCAAGTGAACCCACATTTAAAATATATCCTTTTTGTCTTTTCTGCATGTCTTTTAAAAATAATTTCGTCAAAATATGTAATGCTATGACATTGATTTGAAGCATTTCTAGTTCTTTTTCTAAACTAACATGTTCAAAATATCCAAACATTCCACAACCAGCATTATTGACAAGAATATCTATATTTTCTTTCCTTACCTTATGATACAATTCATAAACATTCTCTTCTTTGCTTAAATCTAGTGTAATCATTCGTACATTTGTCTTGCATTCTAATTTTAAATTTTCTAAACAATCTCTTCTTCTAGCTACTACAATTAAATCATATCCTAACTTACTTAAATACTTAGCAATATGATACCCAATACCAGAAGAAGCACCTGTAATTAAAGCTTTCATACGTATTCACCTAAACAAAATAAAGACTTAGAATTATTCTAAGCCCTAATTTCTTCTCTTTCCAAATATACTTAATAATCTTAAGAAGATATTAATAAAATCTAAGTATAATTCCATTGCACCATAAATATGTGCTTTTTCAGTTAAATCATTTCCTGCTTGTGCTAAATTTTTAATCTTTTGCATATCATAAGCAGTAATTCCAAAGAATACAAGTAAAATAACCCAGTCAATAATCACATCTAGCAGTGTATTCCCTATAAAAAGATTCACAATACTTACAATTAATCCAATAATTAGTGTAATAAACAAAACTGGCCATATTTTTGACAAATCATTTTTGGTAATCATTCCATAGGCTGCTGTAATACCAAATATCGCTGCTGCTGCAAAAAACAATAAAATAATAGAATTTAACTCAAATACATAGAAAATGCTTGCAAAAGTAACTCCATTAACAACAGGATATATGAAAAATAAAATACTTGCTAACAATGGCGAAAGCTTTCTAAAAAATAACGAAAATACGATTACCACTACAAGTTCTACAATTAGAATAATAGAAAATCCAGCATTAAAAAGAAGTGTTTCTAATGCTCCTGTTGCATAAGTAACCCATGCAGTAAGTCCTGTTGCAAATAATCCCATAAACATCCAAATAAAAACTTTTGCAAAAAAATTTGTTGAAAATGTTTTTTCTTGTATAACATTGCCTTCCATTTTATCACCTACCTTTTTTATTCTATGCCTTCTGTTTTTTATTATAACATATTTTCTAAAATTGTAAAATAGCTTTTTGACAGAAAAGGAGACTGTGTTAGCAGTCTCCTATTCCCCTTCTCTTTTTAAAATTTCTCTTGCTACAAGGATCCCACTAGCTGCCGCCTGAGAAATTCCTCTTGTAACACCAGCGCCATCACCGATAGCAAATAAATTTTTAGATGCCATTTCTAAACATTTGGAATGCATCGGTTTAGAGCTATAGACTTTTACTTCTACTCCATATAACAAGGTATCTTCATTAGCAATACCTGGTGCAAGCTCATCTAATACATAAAGCATTTCAATGATACTATCCAGTTGCCTCTTAGGAATCACTAAACTTAAATCGCCAGGCTCTGCTGCTGCCAACGTAGGATGAACAAAGCTCTTTTCTAATCTAGAAGCCGTTGTTCTTCTTCCAGATATCAAATCTCCAAATCTTTGGATAATAACACCATCTCCCAGCAAATTAGAACAAGAGGCAATGCGTTTTCCATATTGATAGGGATCGTTGAAAGGTTCTGTAAATGTTCCACTAACTAAAAGTGCAAAGTTTGTATTTTTGCTTCTTAACTTCTGATCACCATAGCTGTGTCCATTTACCGTGATAATCCCATCGATATTTTCTGTTACCACATATCCATAAGGGTTCATACAAAACGTTCTTACAATATCTCCATAACATTTTGTACGATATTTTAACTTTGCCTCATACAGATTTGATGTGATTTCTTCTAATATGATTGCTGGAACTTCCACTCTAACACCAATATCAACCTGATTATTGGTTAATGCAAAACCATGCTTTTTACAAAGATTGCCAAACCATTCAGCGCCAGATCTTCCGGGTGCCATAATTAAATAAGTAGTCGTATAGTTTATTCCATTTTCCAGAACAACCAGATAGCCTTCTTCTGATATTTCTATATCTTCTACTTTGCAATTGCACTGTATGTCTACCCGAGAACTTAAAAACTGGTAATAATTTTTCAAAATTTCTAAGTTTCTCTCTGTGCCAAAATGTTTTACATCCGCATTTAATAAATGTAAATCATGTTTTAAAGCCTCTCTTTCAATTGCTTGTGTCTTTTCTGAATTCTTGTATAAGGTTTCCTGCGGTGCGCCAAATTCAATGTTGATACCGTCTACATAATGAATTAAATTCATAACTTCTTCATCACTGACATACGAATTAAGCCACCCACCAAATTCCGTTGTAATATTAAATTTTCCATCAGAAAAACTACCTGCTCCTCCAAATCCTTTCATAATACTACACTCTTGGCAATGCGCACATTTTGTTACCTTTTTAGAAATAATGGGGCATGATCTTTCATAGATTCCATTTCCCTGCTCCAAAATTCCAATTTTTAGATCTTTCCGCTTAATACTTAATTCATAAGCGGCACAAATCCCTGAAATACCGGCTCCAATAATTAAAACATCATAATTATTCTTCATTTTGTTCTCCTTTTCTCATTTTTGAATGAAAAACATAACAATAGTAACCGTGGTCATTATATCATACTCACCGTAAAAGTCAAGAAAATTTGTTTCTTACCTACTATTTGCTACTTGTTGTGTTAACGCTCTCCAAGTATTACATCCAACAATTCCATCTGCAGTTAATCCTCTAGAACGTTGATAACGCAAGACTGCATTTTTAGTATTATTTCCAAAAATACCATCGATTGCCCCCGCATTATATCCTAGCGTATTTAAAGCGTCTTGTAATACTGCCACATATACCCCTTTTGAGCCAAATTTTACCAAAGGATATCCACCTGTTGAACAGGCTGGCCTTGTATCTCTTTTATCTACATGAACCCATGTAGGGGTCAAATATTTAGGTTCTACATATGTAAAAAGTTTATTATCAATTGCAATTCTTCTAATTTTATCTCTTGCAGCATCTCCCATATTTTGACCTATATCAAAAGCCATACCAGCATAATGTTGTGACATTCCAGCATGACCACCTTCTCCAATTCTTTTAAAAGCGTACCCTACTCTAATAGGAGAACCAAATTTTCTTCTTA
>CALXBS010000034.1 GCA_944386605.1 uncultured Clostridia bacterium
AGTATACTGGATTATTAAAGGTGATTTTATTTATGTCAGATAAATTAATTAATAATAAAGAATTAATGAAAGAATGGAATAAAGAAAAAAATATTTTATATAATCCAGCCGACTTAACATTAGGTAGTAGTAAAAAAGTATGGTGGAAATGCAAAAATGGTCATGAATGGGAAGCTGTAATCCATACAAGAGCTAAAGGTGTCGGCTGTCCTTATTGTATGGGAAAAAAAGCGATTCAAGGAGTAAATGATTTTGCAACTTTGCATCCACAAATGTTAAAAGAATGGGATTATGAAAAAAACGATGAGTTAGGAATTAAACCAAATGAAATGTTAGTTGGTTCAGTAAGAAAAGTTAATTGGATATGTAGCAAAGGTCATAAATATGATAGAAGTATTTATGATAGATTACATGGTCGTGGAAACTGCCCATATTGTGGAAATAGAAAAGTTTTACAAGGTTATAATGATTTAGCAACAACTAATCCAGAATTATTAAAAGATTGGGACTATGAAGAAAATGATAAATTAGGAATTAAACCGACAGAAATTACTAATGGTGGTAGAGAAAAAGTATGGTGGAAATGCGAAAAAGGTCATAAATGGAATTCTATTATTAGAAGTAGAATTACAGGAAGTGGTTGCCCATACTGCTCAAATAATCTTGTGAAAAAAGGCTATAATGATATAACTACTACTAACCCTGAATTATTAGAAGAATGGAATTATAAAAAAAATGATAAATTAGGAATTTTTCCATTTCAATTAAGTCATGGTTCAACCAAATTGGTCTGGTGGAAATGTAAAAAAGGTCATGAATATCAAATATCTGTAGCTCAAAAAACAAATAGAAATGTTAATTGTCCTATTTGTGCTAATCAACAATTATTGAAAGGTTACAATGATTTTGCAACAAAACATCCAGAATTATTAAAAGAATGGAATTATGAAAAAAATGATAAGCTAGGAATAAAACCAGATGAAATAGTTTTAGGTGGTAAAATCAAGTTTTGGTGGAAATGTGAAAAAGGTCATGAGTGGCAATCAACTATACCAGCAAGAATAAGAAATGATAAACTTTATAATCGTTGCCCTATTTGCTCTAGCTATTTAAGAACATCTATCCCTGAAAAAATAATTTTTTATTATATTAATAAAAAGTTTTCTAGAACTATAGCAAATTATAAACCTGAATGGTTAAAACCAAAAGAAATAGATATATTTATCCCAGAGTTAAACATTGGTATAGAATATGATGGATATTATTATCATAAAGATATAAAGCATGATATAGAAAAAGATGAATTGTGCTCAAAAAATAATGTAAAACTAATTAGAATTAGAGAAAAGAAAGCAAAACCTATTAACTCAAGTGCTATTATATATAACATAAAAATAGATAATAATGCAGATTATACATATCTAGAAGATGCTTTATCATTTTTAAATATTTATTTTAACATAGATTTAGATTTTGATATTAAGCGTGATTTAGATGATATTATTAAAATGATTAACTTTATGGAAAAAGAAAACTGCATATCAAAAACCAATCCAGAAGTTCTGCGAGAGTGGAATTACGAAAAAAATGATATACTAGGAATTACTCCAGATAATATAAGTAGTGGAAGTTCATTAAAAATATGGTGGAAATGCGAAAAAGGTCACGATTATCAAGCTATTGTTTCAAATAAAGTAAATCAACAAACAAAATGTCCATATTGTGCAAATAAGAAAATTATAATAGGATTTAATGATTTAGCAACAACTAATCCTGAATTAATAGAAGAATGGGACTATGAAAAAAATGATAAGTTAGGAATTAAACCAGAAAATGTTGTTTTGAATTCAACTAAAATGATTCATTGGAAATGTAAGAAAGGTCATGAATGGATAACAACACCAAACAATAGAGCTAGAGGTTCAAATTGCCCATATTGTTCAGGAAGATATGCTATAAGTGGTGAAAACGACATTGCTACATTATTTCCCAAATTATTAAAAGAGTGGGATTACGAAAGAAATGACAAATTAGGAATTAAACCACAAAATGTAAAGAAAAATACAGATAAAAAGGTCTGGTGGATATGCGAAAAAGGTCATGAATATCAATCTTCAATTGTTAATAGAACAAAATCGAATGGAACGTGTTGCCCATATTGTTTAGGAAATAAAGTACTTATAGGTTTTAATGATTTGGCAACGACAAACCCAGAACTATTGAAAGAATGGGATTATAGTAAGAACATTATTAAACCAAATGAAGTAACTAAGGGAACTCATAAAAAAATTTGGTGGATTTGTAGTAAAAATCATAGCTATGAAGCTACTATCCCAGCTAGAAGGAGTGGAACTGGTTGTCCATATTGTTCAGGAAACAAAATCTTAGTTGGTTTTAATGATTTAGCAACAACTAATCCTGAATTATTAGAAAAATGGAATTTTGAAAAGAATAATGAATTAGGAATTACTCCAGAATCAATTAGCAAAAGTTATAGTAAAAAAGTCTGGTGGAAATGTAAAAATGGTCATGAATATCAAAGACATGTGTATAATGAGAGAAATGGTAGTGGTAGATGTCCTATTTGTAAAAAGTTAAAAATGTAATCTAGTTATAGAGTGGTATATGAAAAATCACTCTATATTTTTTTCTTAAATACTTGATTTTTATAAGATGATTTGATATTATATTGACAACTTGAATGACTATTTAGTTATTCGTCAAGAGAGCTAACGAGTTGTAAACGTCTACTTCGTTGGCACCAATTTAGCAGGTTTTATACCTGCTTTTTTGTTTTCTCTTGAATATATATAAAGTGCTATCAGCATATATTTTCAATGCTTTCAGCACTTTTTTATAACTTTTATATATTTTTAATTTCCGTCAAATACATTTAAAGTTTTATCAAAATACTGTAAAATTTACTGTAAATTTTTAATAAAAAAAGAAAGAATAAAGTTCTTCTAATTCATTGTAATATTAAATTTTTCAATCATTCCAATTCTAAAAATTTTAACTGCTAATTCTAAATTGTTATTAATAAACTTAATTTCTTCACTCGAAAATATATCCCTATTCCTTTCCAATATCTTCAAAAAATATTCTTTCATACCTGCCTCCTTTTAGTGTATTTTTCAACACTTCCTAAAACTATTCTATAAATAATCATCTAAAAAAGCAAGTATAATATTTCGACATATGCTTTACATAAATTAAAATTCGACAAAATTTATATTACTGTTCATCTTTTAATTTTAAAACAAATAATTTGTCTAATATCTTACTCAAATAGCTAACTTCTTTATTATTAATTCCTTCTTTTTCTATTATACTATTCATTTCTTTTTGAACATCATCAAACTCGTTAGTAGCGTAAAAAAAGTTCTTTACATTTACATTAATTACTTTTGAGATCTGAAATAATATTTCTAAAGTTGGGTTATTTTTACTACCATTTACTAATTCATACAAATAACTCTCAGATACATTAAAAACAAATAAACTTTAGAGAGTTAATATACAAACCATGTCAAGAGTTATTTTAGAAAGGCTATATAAATACAACTAAACCTGAAATATTTGGTAATGTACTTAGAAATGTAAGATTTAGTAACTATTTATCTAAAGAAGATTTTGGCAAAATTATTATGAGATTAAGACAATATTATGATGTTGGCTATACTGAAGCAACTTATTATTTGGACAAGCAAGTATTTTATTATAAATTTTACTATGTCTAAAATAATGGAAATGGAACAAGTTGAACGAAATAATGTTACGCTATTTTTATTCAATAATGTGAAAAATTAACAAATGAAAGGGGTTGATACTTAAAATGTTCAAACTATTGAAATTAACATAAAAATGTGTTATACTATTTATATCATTCGTAGCTATGCGAACTATAACAAGAATAGCAAGGCAGTAATTCTCATAAAACAATTGTAAGGAGGAAATCAGCATGACAAGTGGAGAAGTTGTATTTTCTATTTCCGATTATGCACAGGAATTTATTCGGGAATACAAAAACCCCAAGCTTGACCAAAAAGTAATTGATGCGATCGTAGTTGATTTTATTAACTACTTTGCAGGAATGCACTGCGGGATGGACTTGGCAATGTACACTAGCGATTTAAGAAACGGAAAGAAAATGAGTGAAGAAGGAACTGTTTTACAGAAAGAAGTTATTCTTCCCACATTGAATTTCCGCAAAAACGAATATGATAAATATGGAATCATTGAAAGTGTTAACAGAAATAGTCATATGAATGAGTGCGGTAGCAATGCTAAAGCTGATAACGCAGAAGCAGTTAAACTCATTGATGAATTTATCAAAGGTTATATGGCTGCTTAATACGGTTAAGATTGTTGCAAAAAAGAATAAGTTTGTTCTTTCCTCGCTTTTAAAGCGAGGTTTTTTTACATTTGTATAGTGATTTTTGAAAAATGTGTTATAATATAGTTATCTTGGTTGATTTTTATATTAATCGTCAAGAGAACCAAAAAGTTGTAGATAACTACTTCGTCGACACCAATCTAGCAGGTTTTATATCTGTTTTTTTGTTTTTCTTCAATTACTTTTAAACTTCTATCACATTATATTAAAAAAAGAAGATTGATGAAATTCGACAAAATTTGTATTGCTTTTATCTTTTAATTTTAACGCTAATAATTTACTCAAATAGCTCATTTTTCTAATATTTATCCTATGTTTTTCTATTAGCGATTCATTTTTTTGAACATAAAAAACTCGCTACCAGCGTAAAAATTACAACGGTATTTACCTTTTTAATAATTTTTCTTAACATATACTTATGGATAATATGATATAGATTAATAAAAAAGTATGATTAAAAAAAATCTTTTAAATATGATTTCAAAGCCTAAAAAACGCCAAAAAAGAGTCTACTCTTAACTGGTAAATCAGAGTAGAACACTGGTTAAATAATTTTCCTAATCAATAAATATAAATAAGTTGCAAAAAAGTCTCTTTTTACATTACATTTGTTGCCTCACAAATAACAGCTTTAAGCTTTCCATATTTTTTTGCTTCATCAAGAATACGTAAATTTTGTTCATAAGCAGATATGTATTCTATATCTCCAGAATGATATGGATTTTTTTCAAATTTTATATCGTTTTTACATAACTTCATAATTAGTTCTGATTTAGAAAATATATCTTCTGTCCATTCGATAGTAGCATATTGTAAATAATCCTTATCTGTAAGAATCATGGAGCCAGCAATCATATTTATTTTTTTAGGATCATAAATATTAAAAAATTTTACTAAATTTTTATAATCGTAATTAAAATTAAATAAATACAATTCATTATTTAACACTTCAATAATATGATTAATACTTTTCATATTGCTAATAAAATACAAAAATTTTTCTTCATTGATATAATTACAGTTTGCTAAATATTTAATATCATTATTTTCAATATAATTAACTATTTGCTCTATCTTTGGATTACTTTGTATTTCTTTTGTATTTTTTACTCCAATATTTCGTAAAAACTCAACTTTATTCATGATTCCCCCTCAGTCTATTTATATCACAGTATCTTATTATATCAATTAAATGTCATAATTTCTTTATATCTTTGTCTATAATCTGATGATCCGCAATAACATCTTTAATATTATTTAAATTACCTTCTGAATCTTATTTTTAAATAATTGTTTTTTATATCAATCGTCAAGAAAGTCAAAAAGTTATAACTAACTACTTTGTAATATAGCACTTATATAGCAAAAAAATGATAAAAATCAGAACGGATATTATTTTAAATTTTTATTTTTTTTTAGATATTATTGATCGTAAAAATCCTGCATTAATTGGCAAAATTGATTAACATTATTTTTATTCTGAATAAAAAAATCATGAAATTTTGCATATGTATCAGTATCTTTATCAAAATTAAAAAAATCAGTTAATGATATATTGAATACAGAACAAAATGACATTATAAAAAAGATACTTGCTTTATAACGTCCTCTTTCTGTTCTAGAATAGCTTTGTTCACTTATATTCATAAAATAAGAAACTTGTGCTTGTGTAAACTTGTTCGCTTCTCTTAATTCTCTTAAGCGACTAGTTATAAATCTACTTAAACTTTCTTCATCCTTAAATTTTTCTATATAATTCATTTTAACCTCACCTCCAAATATTATTTACTATTTTTTTCATTAATCCGTCAAAGGTGTAAAAGATACCTATATGATTCATTTGATACAAAAGAATTTGACTAGGAGTACAATCACTCTTAGTCTTTTTATATTATCTTTCCAATTTTAATCTTTTTCCATAAACTTCAACCACAAATTTTATAGTATCTCTATTTCCAGAATAAATTTCATCTCTTTGCTTAGTATAAAGTTCATTTTTTTGTTTTAGCTCTTTAATTATATTATCATCTTTTGATTTTGCAAGAGCAAGTAAATTATCTGCTATCATTTCAGCGATTATTTCAATTGCAACATCTGCTTCCATGCACATAATTGCCTCCTCATTTCATCAATTATATTATACTTTTTATATGTCTTTTTATTTATGTTTTTAATTATATCATTCTTTACCTCATTTGTAAAAGTCTAAGTTGATCTGTAAAGATAATAGTAGACTCCTTATAAAAGAATTATATTATTTGTATATCACGCTAAAATTAAAGGATTAACCGTTTGCAATTTTACATAAAATATGATATAATATAACTGTAAACTGTTCAATTTACTTTGAATGAACTATATTCGAGGGATTGGCCTTCAATAAAAAATTTTATCATCAGGAGGAAATCATTATGTATGACATCAGGTATCTTAACTACATCATCGACAAGGACAACGTCACGTTTCACCACTATCGCACAGCAGTTCCGAAGTTGACTCTCGTCACTTTTGATCGTGATGACAGATATGTCAAACGGTTAGAAGAACATTTGTATTCACTGACTGGCTCCCAAAAAGACAATCATGTTCTCTTTGAAGTAAAGTCCAATGACTGCGTTCTGGCCTTACAGTTTAGTGACAGTCATATGACATTAGGGATTGGTGTTGAGAAGAAGTACTGGTAAGTCTGAAAAAGGTTCGCATAACAATGCGAGCCCTTTTCGTGTATACGGTAATGTAGAAATTTTCATAAAATATTGGATAAAGCATAACAAGATAAATATTTCATTAACAAGCAACTTTAGAATGAGATCTGTATTGTACAGGGATCATTTCTTTTAATTTATTTTTAAACTTTTTATATATAATAAGGTATATATTGTATTAATTTTCCATCTAATATATGCTTTAATAATACTATTTAACCAATAGAGCTTGCATTTTTATGTAAAATAATATATAATTAAACATGTAAAAAAACAAATACTTTACCATAACTAAGGAAGGATCAGAGAGGAGAATTATTATGACCGAAAGAACAAAGAGTTTTTTTGACCTCAAACCCAGCGACCTATTTAGTCCTAGTACTTACTCATTTGTTGAAGGACTACCTTTAGAAGCTTTAAAGAAAATCAATTCCGATCATCCGGTTAAGAAGGCACGCCTTAAACGTCTCGGCGATACATACGTTGGCATTACATGGCATGACTTCATTGAGAGTGCAAAAGCATACGGCTTTAAATGTGGCTTCCGCCAAAAGTTCACAGGTTCTGGGTTGTCAGAAGAGAAAAGCTTCGAAGAAGAAGAAATTATTTTCTTCCATGAAGAAAAAGGACTTATTCTTTACGCTGAATCATGTGAAGAAACATCTGTAGGAGACGTAGTAGTATATGGTGAGGTTAAAGCAGACCATCGTAATGAAAAACAAATAAAAGCATTAGAAGGTTCTTCAAACTGTGGCAATAGAAATGGTACATGGTCTTTTAAATTTAAATTAAAAGATGGCCTTCATTTGTACCTCAATGCAGTATCAGAAGCATTTGAATTTTCTAAAACCTGGCGCTCACCTCATTACTTATTATTTCTTAACTACATGGATTGGAAAAAACACAATTCCTTTGACTCTGATGTGGATGAAATCACTAATCAGAAGATTGCAGCTTGTACGCCTGAAGTACGGAAAATTATCTTTGGCTAATATCGTTTAAATACAGAAAGCCACTCTACTTTATAAAGGAGAGTGGTTTTTCGTTTTTTAATTTATAAGCTTCATTTTTCTTCTTATTTATAGCATTATATTTTATATTTGTTTACATAATTTGATTTTTCTTTTCTATTATGTTATAATTAAACTTGATTGAAACGCTTTATGTAGCAAAAATAATTTTTTCTGGAGGAAAGATTGATGAAAGATCAGGAACGGATTCTAAATCACCTTAAAATTTGTGGCTATCAAGTCGAAGATATCACTTTTGTAGGATATGATGAGATCGAAGACCGTGATGAAGAGTTATATCTTGCAAAAATCGTTTTTTTAGGTGAGACTGTTGAACGTATCGTTTATTGGCACAGTGATTGCTTAAGTATGATTTCTAAGAACATCCAGGTAAAAGACATGATGGGAAACGATGATCAGTTAATTTTCCCACGTGGAAAAGGCCAGGATATCAAACTTATCTCTCCCTGTCCCATTACGGACATTACTCCCGATACGGTTTTATTCTATGAGGATTATGTATCATTACGAGAGCATTTCTTCCAAGGTAATCGCTTTATTCAGATTGCTTGTTGGATACGCAATGATGAGTCCATCCATGCTCTAGACTTTGAGAAATATGGTCGTTACATACTCTCAGTTTTCACCACACTTGATGAATAACTCGCTCTAATACAGATGACAGGTATGTGTTTTTTACCTTTCATCTGTATTTTTTTTATATAATTATTTTTCTCACACAATTTTTCTTAAATTATCTTTCAATAATATAATTTTTAATAACTTCTACAACTTCATCATGAAAAATTCCATTACTTATTTCACTCCTTAATCTTGTTAGATGTTTAATCAATAATATCATAACTCTATATGTTTAGCAATCATTACATGTTTTTTAATTATCTATCCCTTGCACTCTCATATTGTATATGTTAAGATATTATTATAATAAAGTAAATATATTAGGAGAAAATTATGAAAACCAGAAAATTATTATGGATTTTTTTACTATGTTTGATAATAGTAAGTATAACTGTAATATATATACAATCTAAGGAAAAAAATATTACGGCAAATACTACCTCCACATTGTCCAACAAAAAAATAGGATGGGGAGTAAACAGAAATCCTTATCATGAACAACCAGATCTAGGAAATGAAAATATAGCGTTATTAAATCATTATAATGGTATTGCAATAGGAAACAAGTACGAAAAATCTGTATACTTAACTTTTGATGCAGGTGATGAAGCAGAGTATACTTCTAAAATACTAGATATATTAAAAGAATATGATATCAAAGTAACATTTTTTATAACATCTGATTATTTAAATTCTCAGCCAGAACTAGTACAAAGAATGTTAGATGAAGGACATATCGTTGGCAATCACACTGTTAATCACCCAAGTCTACCAGATTTAAGCGATGAAGAAATAACAAAAGAAATAATGGATTTACATTTTGCTATGTATGAAAAATATGGATATGAGATGAAATATATAAGACCTCCGATGGGCGAATTTAGTGAAAGAACCTTAAACTTAACAAAAGAACTTGGATATACAACTACTATGTGGAGTTTAGCTTATGATGATTGGGATCAAAGTAAACAAGGAAGAATAGACTATGCAAAATATACAGTTATATCAAATATTCACAATGGTTCTATTCTATTATTACATGCAAATTCAGAAGACAACTCAAATATATTAGAAGATTGTATCAAACAAATAAAGAAAATGGGATATGAATTTAAAACATTAGACGAGTTTAGGTAATAAAATTTAAAAAGTACGTAAGAAAACAGGCTCACATATCTCATGTGAGCCATTATCCCTAAAATAATTATACATCAGAAAAATACGAAGAAGATACTACTAGATTAATTCCATTTCAAGACTACAAAATGATTCAGAAATTCTTCTTATCCTGATAAAAAGATCCATATCCGTTACAGTTTCATAGCACTCTTCCAGTTGAAGCTGTGCAATTTTTGATATGATACTTTCAGGTAATACATCATATAAAGCTTGCAATTCGAATATCCTACTATACTTCTTGTCAATTGTCTCAAGCTCTTTTTCTAAATCTGAGAGCCGCTCTCCCCACACCTTCTGAGATAAGATCACTCTTTTATTAAACAAGAAATCCTTTCCTTGATATGTGATTTGATGAAGCATCATAGTATTTTCCTCCTTTAATTTATTAAAATATATGTAATTATATCATATTTTATGTAAAGTTTCAACCCTGTTAAAGTTTAAACCAATATAATTTTATATTCTATATTAAACTTAGAATTGATTAAACAAAGCATATTATAATAATTCATTAAGCATAACTCATCTAGATTCATCAACCTTATATAACAACAAAAAGTAGGTTTTATCCCTACTTTTTATTATTCTAATCCTTTTACATATAATTCTCTATTTTTTAATTTATTTTCTTTTTCTAATAATAAATTTTCGAAAAACATTACTAAATACTCAAATGTAGGATAAATTCCTTTTGGTATATTTCCATAGTTACTCCTTACTAATGCGTTTCTAAAATATAGACTATGTTCTTTAAACATATCATTATTAACATTAAAACCCAAACTATTTAAATATTTTTCAATAAATACTGCTGTAGTTCTAGTACTCCCTTCACCAAAAGGATGTATCTGCCAAATGCTTGACGTAAATTTTGCAATATGTTCTATTAACTCCTCTTTACTTAATTTAGAATAATCAAATTCTTTTTCTTTTTTAAAATCATATTCAAAATAGCTTTCAATTTCTTGATAATTAACATATTTTACAGTATCTCCATTTAATATTAGTTCCTTCTTAGAAATATTATAATTTCTATAAGTTCCTGCAAAATCATATATATCTTTAAATAAAAACCTATGAATATTTTTTAATGTTATAGGACTAAATCCAAAACTTTTATCTTCTAATAAAATCGCTATTCTTAATGAGACCAAATCACATTCCTTTTCTTTTCGAATTTTGATTTTACTAATATCTTGTGTATGATAATAATCTTTTAACAAGTCCTCAACTTGTGTATAGGTTAATTTTCCATCAATATTTTTTTGAGACAAATCTAATAAATATTTCGAAGGCTCTAAATGATCTACCTTATTTAATCCAATACCAGTACTCCAATATTCTTGCTTTTTTATAGGGTCAGTTGTCTCTTTTGTAATGATATAATTTTCTTCATCTGACATATATAATCCTCCCAAAACTCCCTTGTTACTTTATTATATCATATAATATCTGCGTTTACTATATATTTTTTAATACTTAACATAAATTCATTTATGGTTTAAATTATGTAATTTAAATCCTTACTTTTTACCTGTTTTCAGTATTTTTATTGAAAAATAGCACCTTTTATGATATACTATCGTTGTTAAATACTAACATTGCTTACATTAACAAGCAAAAGAACATTGAAAATTAAATAATTTTTAAAAAGGAGGTTATACTTTATGAGATTTCGGAAACTAAGAAGCCCTACAAGCGTACAATGGGAATTAACTCCTAACTGTAACTATCAATGTATTCATTGTTACAATCATTGGAGAACATGTGGTACGGCTTCTACCCATATTCACTATGGTATTGTTACAAAACAGTTAATTCAAAATCACATTTTCAAAGTTACTTTAACTGGTGGTGAGCCATTGCTCGTATTTTCAGAAATAAAGCCGTATATAGAACAGATGATCCAAGCAGGTATTCGAATATCTATAAATACCAATGCAGCTTTATTAACCCAAGAAATGGCAGAATTCTTTAAGAATAATAACATTTCACTTCTAATTTCATTGCCATGTTGCATTCCTGAAATTAACGACAAAATTACTACTGTAAAAGGATCATTTGAAGCAACCGTTTCAGGTATCAAGCTTGCTAGAAAAAATCAAATTCCTTTATCGGTTAACATGGTAGTTACCAAGCTAAATAAGGATTATGTAAGAGATACTGCGTTATTTTTACATGATGAGCTAGGGCTTAATGCAATTAATGTCACAAAAGCTTCTAGACCCATCCATGGAAGTAGTCAGTTTGATGACTATGCATTAACTCTTACAGAGTTTAGGAAAGTTCTTAGCGATTTAATTTTTATCAAAAAAGAATACTCCATGTTTGTCGACTCTCTTACGGTTTATCCTGAATGTTCATGCGAAAGTTTAGAAACCTTTCAAGAATTTACACAAAGAAAATGCTTTGCTGGCAAAACTAGTCTTGCCATCGGATATAACGGTGACGTTAAAGCCTGTGCCAGAGATAGCAAATCTTATGGAAATTTAAGTACTAAATCTTTGCAAGAATGTTGGGAAAGTATGGAAGATTGGCGGATAATTGATATACAAAAACTCCCACAAGAATGTCATACTTGTGATTCATGCTATTCTTGTTTAGGAGGATGTCCTATTGATAGTTGCAATGAAATTCCTACAAAATGCTATAGGGATAAAAGTAATATTCCAGTTCCATACGAAACAAATTTTGAAAAGCCTTTTGAATATTCTTCTCAGGATACTTTTGATGTTATTCATGATTTGCTATTCTTTGAGGAAGATTTTGGAATGAGAGGTGTTAACTCTCTAAAAGATTCATTTTTTGTAACTCATTCTTTGCATTCTTTTATGATAAAGTATCCTACATTTTCTAAAGAAGATTTAATGAATTTCTTTGAAATTTCTTCTGAAGATGCAGATGAAACTTTATCTTATTTAATTGAGAACCAAGCAATCAAGTTTATATAAAAAGGAGTGTGTATGATGAAAAACGAAAAGACAATCCCATTTTTAATCCAAGATGATCCGGTCAACCTTCCTAATAGAGGAGGAGACTATGTTAGTCAAAAAGAGTTAGCAAGTAAAAAAATGCAACAGATGAAAAAGAAATTAGCAGAATGTAATTGCGACTGTCATTGTGATTATCATAAAGACGATAAAGATTGCAACTGCTAAATGAGGTATTCTATGAAAAATATTTTAATAATTGGTGGTTCTGGTACATGGAGTGGGCAAGCTTATATTCCAAGTATTGAGCTTTCTCCAAACCTTGTCACTTTGGTAGGCATATTAGATCCGATAAATCCTTACTACTCTTCCAAAACAATTTCATATTTTGACTACTTTACAAAACATCATGTTCAGTGGATAAAATCAAAGAGAGATTGTGATGAAGAATTAGTAGAAAAATGTATCACAGAATATGATATCGATATTGTTATCATTTCTACTCCCCCTAAGTTTCATTACGATTATACTTTAGCTTGCTTGAAATGTGGAGTAGATATCATATGCGACAAGCCTATCATTGCTACACCCAAGCAATCCAGTTTTAGCGATATGGCAGTTATGAATATTAAGAAACATAAAAATTTACTTCAAGCAATTCGTGAAAGCCACCATCGCAAACAATCACGTCAATGTTTTGTTTTAACACCTCTAAGAAGGAAATTGCAAAATACCTATACGAATCTATATGATTCCATACGGGATGTTAGAAAAACTTTCCACCAAGATATTACCAATATCTTGATCAGTCACAATGATGGCGTATTTCGGTTTGAAGACGAAGTGGAATTAAAATGTGGTTCTCATGGATATGCAGATGGATTTGGCAAACTTACTCATACGGGATATCATATTTTAGATCTTGTAGCAGGTCTTATCGAGTTTGGATGTAATACTCTAGATGTACAGTGTATATGTAAAATAATAAACTGTAATACTGTTGAGGATATGCTAAAATCAGATTCTAACAAAATAAGTGCTAAATTATTACATTCTCATTCGAGAAAAGAAACTCTATCCGATGTTACACTATCTGCAGAAATGGATATAACCATTTCCTACACCCTTTATCATAAGGATCAAAAATTCTGTAACATTGTTGTTGACTTATTACATTGTGGCAAAAGCAACAGGACACTTCCTCATTATGATTTTTATAACTACAATGATCAAGGTCGCACAAATGAACTTACAATGCATGTTCAGCAAGGTAATTTGTTTAGTACTCAGCTAATCCTTTCTACCCAGTCTACTTCAAGCGGAACAATCGGAAATGGATATACATTAAAGAACTATCATCCTATGGTCGCTAAAAAACTAAATCAACAAGCCATCCAAGTATTGGATTTTCAAGATCAATCCTTTAAAACTACCACAGAATTTATATCTGATTTTTATCAGATGATTTGTAATGGCACCTTAGATGGATACTATCTATATGTTGATTTTTTAAATCAAATGATAAGCGATGAACTCTATATTGCTGCATTAATTGCTAAGACATCCAAGCAAGAATTTAAATGGAACCTAGGAAACATATCAGAAAAGGAGATTTTATATGGAAAAAATTGAAAAAATCTTACCACAAAGCTTTGTAGTAATCAATGAAATTCCTTACTTCCGGTTAAAAAGCGGAGAAATTGCTGTAGAAACAACATTTAATATTACTATTCATACTACTAAAGAAGATGTTGTTGAGTTAATCTATTTAAAGTTTGATTCTATGTCAACTTGTTTCTTTAGAATCGATGATAAACTTTATGCATTAGCAGGGAGTGACCCAACAAATAACTCTATTGATATTCCGAAAGACATCCATTTTACAGATCTCTATTCTTCTCAGAACTATTCACAAGGATTGTATGTAAAATATACTTATTTAGATAAATGCGGTATTTTCTATGTAAGTCAAACGCAGCTTAGTCATGTAATTACTCTTGATAAAGGCTATACCGATATTTACTTTGAAGATGGTATGTTTTATACTTATTCAGAAAGTGCTATTGATAAATACCAAATTATCAATGAAGCAGGAGAGGTTATTGGATCTTTTGCTTCCAAAGTTAGAAAAGTAAAAGGTTATATGCTATTTTACGATGATCATCGTATCTTTAACCAAAATTCTGAGTTTGAAGTTCCAGGAGGAATTATCTTAATAGAGATTTGTTTAGTCGCCTATAACTATCTATTTATAAAAGTGGTAAATCATAATGGTATTTACTATTATACAAAGGAATTTGAATATCTAGTTGGTCCTATTCAAAATGCCAAAATTAAATGTGTTGATTATGGTTATTATTCCAACTCCATTTCTTTCTTTATCCATGAAGTAATTGATGAAAAAATCATGCAAACTTCGTATATTACGATGACTAAGGACGAAAAAGACTTATCCTGTTGTACCCTTTCTTCTAAAAATGAAATTACAATTCATTCTTTATCATTTGACTTTCCTTTACCCGAAAAACATTTTGTTGTATGTGATAGCACTGTTTTGATTTATGATGAGGAACAAAAACAATTTGTAAGTTTAATTGAAGGGATTGCCAACAGATATACTTTTATTAGGGAGCTTAGAGTTTGCCACATTACAGGTTTTAAAGAAAATAAACCTATTTATTGGGCAGACTATGATGTTAAAGCAAATAGGATTATTCAAAAAGGTGTTTTTGATATCCTTGATACCGGCTGGGAAAGTGAAAGTTATATCTGTAAAACAGGAGATCGTATTTTAGTCATTAACCAAAACGGAGAAATTCTCTTCTCCACCACTGGAAGATCCTGTTACAAAAAGAAACGAAGATCGTCTCGAAAAGAACTTAAAAACATCTATGTAATCGACGTAGATGATGATACCATTGAAATTAAAGAAGCATAAAGTATTCCCTAACATTTACAATTTAAAATATAGGGGCTGTAAAAAAAGTCCCAAAGAAAAATGAGTGAAAAAAATTTTTTCGCTCATTTTTTCATATACATAAAAATA
>CALXBS010000035.1 GCA_944386605.1 uncultured Clostridia bacterium
TGGAAAAAATACGGGATGTAAAATATGAAGATTTTACCTGCTTAAAGGAGCAGGAATGGCTGAAATACCTCTTTTTTTTATTTATTTTAGAAGGGATCAATGTGGAACATTTTTCAAAGGTAGCAAGCATTAAACCTACTAGCACCTTAGATTATGTGGAAAGAACATTAGAGATTCTGGAAAAGTGTATCGAAGTTTACCAGTTAACGCCAAAAGAAGTAAGTATTCTTGAGGAAACTTTATGCTGGTGTGAGGTCGCCAAAGGTGGAAGCAAGAAAATAAGAGAGGAGTGGAAAAAGCAAGGATATATTTTGTATGCACATAATATTGGCTCTTCCCAAATTTATGCAAGTAGTCATAAAAAGCCTTACACATATGTAGAATATGTGAGAACACTAATTGCTACACATGGCCTGATAGGGCAGTATATAAGGGGAGAAGTTAAACTTGAAGATAGTTTTCCACTTGCGTTATTAAAGAAGCTTTCAGATGTAGATAATCGAAAAGTAGTTACTGTTTTAAACCACTGCATTATAGAAGCGTTAGGCGATGACCTTTTTGGAACTATTTGGGGAGAAGTATTAAAGTCTATTGCAATCATTTTTTCAAAAAAGTTCAAAGAAGAAACCGTTTTACAAAGAGTCAAAAGACTTCGGGCAAAAGCTATTTTACGCGGAGAAAAGGTAGAGGAGTTTTTAAGTTGCAGGGAACAGGAAGAAAAACTTAAGACATTATTTTCCTATTTTGATTTTTGGTATTTTGAGGCTGCTTTAGATGGTATTGGTTTTAAAGAAGTTTTAAATTTACTAAATTATCTTGTGGAAAATGTTGCCGGTGACACGGATCGTTATACCAATATTTCTTTTGAACCCATGATGCAAACGCTTTATTGTGACTATCAAGGAAAGAAGCAAATCAATATTTTTAAGCAGCGTGTGATAGAAAAGTTGCTTCGGGATGTAAATTTTGATAAGGGAGCATTAAGTAATGAGTTTGTACGGATTGAGCTTAAAAAAGATCCCAATGAGCCTTTTATTTTTGTACAGGCTGAGTTTTCCAAGTTTGCAAACTCTTTCCTGGATACTTGCATGAAGGCGAGTGGTCAAGGTGCCATTTACGATAAGTTTGTCTATATGGCTTGCGATTATTTTGGTTTGCGAAGAGATGAATATGATCGTTTCTATAACGAAGAAATCTATTTACAAACCATGGGAGAAAGCACGGTTCATAAGAAGATTCTAATCGATTATTTGGTGCATGGATCGGTTGCAGATATTGGCCCGGGAGATGGATCTTTAATGTCGGAGATTGAACGAAGATACAAAGATAAAAAGATTGTAGGGGTGGATATTTCTAAAAATGTGATTCAAGCATTAAAGAAAAAGAAAAACCTTGAAAATCATTCTTGGATGCCAATTAAAGGAAATGCTTTAAAGCTTTCAGATATCTTTGCAAAAGGGGAAATCTCTAACTTTATCTTGTGTTCTGTTGCACATGAGTTTGCAAGCTACCCGATTTTAGACAATAAGCCTTTTAACAAAGAAGCCGTGTTAAGAAAGATTTTTACGGATATTTATGAATTACTGCCGGTAGGAGGACGTTTGCTTATTCGTGATGGCATTATGACAGAAAGTGATGAGAAAAGATGTATTTCTTTTAAGGATCCGGAAGGTCCCGCGTTTTTGGAAATGTATGCAGAAGACTTTAAGGGAAGAAAAATATCATATACCAAGTTAGATGAGAAAAGATATGTACTTCCCATCAATGACGCAATGGAGTTTTTGTATACCTATACTTGGGGAAAAGATAGTTATGCACAAGAAGTACAGGAACAGTTTGGCTATTTTTATCCGAATGAGTATATTGCATTTATCAAGGAATGCTTCAAGGATCATTGCAAGGTGATTTACACAGATCATTATTTACAGGATGGTTATGAGGAACATCTGTTGCCAAAAATTGATTTTTATAAAGAGGATGGTAAGGAAAAAGCAAAATTGCCGGATTCCACTTTTATTTTGGTAGTAGAAAAGACAAATTAAGCAAGATGAGGGAAGTGGTGTTTTACACCGCTTCCTTTTTGCGATGAAAAAGAAAGAAACTCTAGTAAAAAAAGGAGTTTTTTGTATTTAGTCTTGAAGAAAAGAAAGATTTATAGTATAATATTTACTGTAATAAAAGGAGTAATTGTAGTAATAATTTGTAAATATGAAAAGATGTTTAGAAATTATTATTACAACCTTTTATTACAAATAAAAGGAGGGTTTTTATGTATAAAAAATTTGAGATGCTTTTTGCAGGAAAGCCATTAATTATTGAAACTGGAAAAATGGCAAGTCTTGCAAATGGTTCTTGTTTAGTTCGATATGGAGATACTGCTGTACTTGTAAATGCTACCATGTCAAAAGAACCACGAGAAGGAATTGATTTTTTACCTTTGTCTGTAGACTATGAAGAAAGGTTATATGCAGTTGGAAAAATTCCAGGTGGATATATTAAAAGAGAAGGAAGACCAACTACCAAAGCTATTTTGGTATCACGTGTTATTGATAGACCAATGCGTCCATTGTTTCCAAAGGATTATAGGAATGATACTTCTATTAGTGCGTTGGTACTTGCAGTTGATCCAGATATTTTACCAGAGGTTCCTGCTTCTTTAGGTGCTTCTATTGCATTAAATATTTCCGATATTCCATTTACTGCATTGGTAGGAACTGTAAAAGTAGGTTTGGTAGACGGAGAACTTGTTTTAAATCCTGATTTAGCACAAAGAGAAGTTTCAAAATTAGATTTAACGGTATCTGCTACCCCTGAAAAAGTATGTATGATTGAAGCGGGCGCAAGTGAAGTGCCAGAAGAAAAGATGTTAGAAGCAATTAAGCTAGCACATACCGAAATTAAAAAAGTTTGTGAATTTATTAAACAAATTCGTGAAGAGGTTGGAAAGGAAAAAGCAGAATATCCATCTTTTGAAGTGTCTGAAGATTTGGTAGAGTTTGTAACAACCGTTGCACAAGAAAAAATGAAAAATGCAGTGCTTGCTGTAGAAAAGACAGAAAGAGATGAAAAAGTAGACGAAGTAAACCAATTTGCAAAAGAAGCATACATTGCAAAATTTGGACAGGAAGCATATGATGAAAATAGTGCAATGCTAAAAGAAGCATTGTATAAATTAGAGAAGAAAACTGTAAGAAATCTTGTTCTTCAAGAAGGAAAACGTGTAGATGGAAGAGCATTAGATGAAATAAGACCACTTGCAGCAGAAGTTGGATTATTTAATAGAGTACATGGTAGTGCCATGTTTACACGTGGAAAAACACAAGTGCTTTCTATGGTAACACTAGGAAGTGTATCTGATGAGCAGACTTTTGATGGAATTGATGAAGAAGAAACCAAACGTTATATGCACCATTATAACTTTCCACCTTATAGCGTAGGAGAAGCAAGATCTATACGTGCACCTGGAAGACGTGAAATTGGACATGGGGCACTTGCAGAACGTGCGTTAGAACCTGTTATTCCTTCTAAAGAGGAATTTCCATATACCATTCGTGTTGTATCAGAAGTATTAAGCTCTAATGGTTCTACTTCACAAGGAAGTGTTTGTGGATCTACTCTTGCCTTAATGGACGCAGGGGTTCCAATTAAAGAACCAGTTGCAGGAATTTCGACAGGATTATTTACCAAAGAAGGAGATACTACAGATTATATTATGGTAACGGATATTCAAGGAATTGAAGATTTCTTTGGAGATATGGATTTTAAAGTTGCAGGAACAAAAAATGGTATCACTGCTATTCAAGTAGACATTAAAATAGATGGTCTTACATATGAAATAATAGAAGAAGCTTTTGCTAGAACTAAAAAAGCAAGACAATATATTTTAGATGAAATCATGCTAAAAGCAATTGATAAACCAAGACCACAATTATCAAAATATGCACCAAAAATTGAGATTATAAAAGTAAATCCAGAAAAGATTAGAGATATCATTGGTACGGGTGGAAAAACAATCAATAAGATTATTGAAGAAACAGACGTAAAAATTGATATTGAAGATGATGGAACCGTATATATTGCTGGAGTGGATCAAGAAAAATTAGATAGAGCAATTGAAATTATTGAGTCTTTAACAAGAGAAGTAGAATTAAACCAAGTCTACATGGGAAAAGTTACAAAGATTATGCAGTTTGGTGCTTTGGTAGAAATATTACCAGGTAGAGAAGGCTTATTGCATATTTCTAAAATTTCTAATACCAGAGTAAATAAGGTAGAAGATGTATTAAAAGTAGGCGATGATATATTGGTAAAAGTAACAGAAATTAATAAGGAAGATGGAAAATTTAGTTTAACAGCAAAAGATCTTATGAAAGTATAGAGGTGTTTGCATGCAAGTATATGCGTTTGTTGGAAAGACAGGAACAGGAAAAAGTTACCGCGCACAGGAAGTTGCAAAGCAATATGGAATCAAATACATTATTGATGATGCTATTTTAATTAAAGAAAATAAAGTGGTTGCAGGAAAGTCAGCAAAAACAGAAGCAAGTAAAATTGCTTCTGTCAAATCTGCTATTTTTTTAAATGAGTCAAAAAGAAAAGATATGATTCAAGCTTTAAAAAGAGAAAATCCAGATAAATTGTTAATACTAGGTACTTCTGATGAGATGGTTCAAAAGATCGCTCAAAATTTAGAAGTAGGAGAAATTATTAAGACAATTTACATACAAGATGTAGCTAGTGAAGAGGAAATAAAAGCTGCTAGAAAATCAAGAATGGAGGATGGAAAACATGTTGTTCCTGTCCCTACTTTTGCGATTAAAAAACAATTTTCTGGTTATTTTTTAGATTCTTTAAAAAAATTTGATATTTTTAAAAAGCAAGATTCTGGTGAATATGAAACCAGTACTTCTGAAAAAACGATTATTCGTCCAACGTATAGTTATTTAGGAAATTATTCTATTTCTGATAATGTCATTAATTCTATTGTTTCTTATGTGGTAGGAAGAATTGATGGCATTACAAGAGTATTTAGAGTAAGTACAATCAAATATAGCTATGGAATGAAACTTGGAGTAGATGTAGAAATTAAATTTGGAAAAAATATTCCAAAGCTTAGTTCTGAAATTAGAAATACGATTATTTATGCAATTGACTATGCAACCGGAATTAATTTATATGGAATTGATATTAATATTAAATCGATTCAAAAATAAGTAAAAAAATGTTGAAAAATGAAAGTAAATGTAGTACAATGTATCCGAGGGTGATAGATGTGGAAACAATACGATATACAGAGAAAAAGAAAAGTGCCAAGGGTATAGTAATATTTTTATTTTTATTTATTGTAATTGGAGCTGCTATTATTGTTTGGGCGATTCAAAATGAAGAAGATCCTGCTTTAATAGGATCCAATGGCTCAACTGCTCATAAATTGGAAAATTTAGAGGTAACACAATTACAGGAAGAAAAAGAAAGAAATCAGAATTTAAAATATGAAGTAAAAGATACGGAAACAATTGATAGCTCTAATGAACAAATTTCTGGAGAAATTGTGCTTCCAGAAATTTATGTCGAAGGAGTTGCTTTAACAGAAATTAATGAAAAAATCCAAAAAGATTATGAAAATACATTTGGAGGATTAAAAACACAAATGTTAAATGCAGAAAATAAGTTTCATTATGAAGTATCTTATGTATATTACGAGAACATGGTAAGTACAAACAAGATTTTATCACTTGTAATATCTCAAAAAATTACAGATCTAGCGAATAATAATGTTACAATGGAGAAAACTAATACATATAATGTAGATTTGGTTGACAAAAAAACATTATCAAGTGGTGAAATTTCAAAAGCAATGCTTGGAAAAGATTATAAAACAATTATGAGAAGTAATATTTTATCTTTTGTAGTAGAAAATGGTTATATGAACGAAGAAGATTTTCAATATACCGTTACAGGTCTTGAAAATTGTTATATAAAAGAAAGTCAGTTATATGTTGTTTTTAACCCGGATGAATTGGTAGCAAAAGATAAAGGAATCATACAAATACCAATCAGTGAATAGGAGGATTTTTATGGTAGAATCAATGGATACAATCGTTAATTTATGTAAGGCAAGAGGTTATGTTTATCCTGGTTCTGAAATTTATGGCGGTTTGGCAAATACTTGGGATTATGGTCCTTTAGGTGTAGAATTAAAAAATAATATTAAAAGTGCTTGGAGAAAAAAGTTTATTCAAGAAAGTCCATATAATGTTGGATTAGACGCAGCTATTTTAATGAACCCACAAACTTGGGTAGCTTCTGGGCATGTTGGTGGATTTTCAGATCCACTAATTGATTGTAAAGAATGTAAAACAAGACATAGAGCAGATAAATTAATTGAAGAATGGGCACATGAACAAGGAAAAGATATGATTGCAGATGGAATGTCTGATAGTGCTTTAAAAGAATTTATTGAAGAAAATCAAATTCCTTGCCCAAATTGCGGAAAAACAAATTTTACAGATATTCGAAAATTCAATTTAATGTTTAAAACTTTTCAGGGGGTAACAGAAGATAATACCGCACAAATTTATTTAAGACCTGAAACCGCACAAGGAATTTTTGTAAACTTTAAAAATGTCATGAGAACCACTAGGAAAAAAATTCCTATGGGAATTGCTCAAATTGGTAAGGCTTTTCGAAATGAAATTACACCTGGTAATTTTATTTTTAGAACCAGAGAATTTGAACAAATGGAACTTGAATTTTTCTGTAAGCCAGGAACGGACTTACAGTGGCATGACTATTGGAAAAATTTCTGTAAAAATTGGTTATTAGAACTTGGAATGAAAGAAGATAATATTCGTTTAAGAGATCATGAAAAAGAAGAGTTATCTCATTATAGTAATGCAACTACCGATATAGAGTTTCGTTTTCCATTTGGATTTGGAGAACTTTGGGGAATTGCAGATAGAACAGATTTTGATTTAAAACAACATATGAAGCATTCTAATGAAGATATGCAATATACCGATGTGGAAACAAACGAAAAATATGTTCCATATTGTATTGAGCCATCTCTTGGTTGCGATAGAGTAGCACTTGCTTTTTTGTGTAATGCTTATGAACAAGAAACATTATCGGATACAGATACAAGAGTTGTTTTAAAATTACATCCTTATCTTGCACCAATTAAAATTGCTATTTTACCACTTTCTAAAAAGTTGTCAGAAGAAGCATTAAAAGTACATGATCAACTTGCAAAATATTATATGGTAGATTATGACGAGGCAGGAAGTATTGGAAAAAGATATAGAAGACAGGATGAAATAGGAACTCCTTATTGTATTACTTATGATTTTGATTCTTTAAATGACCATGCAGTTACCATTCGAAATAGGGATACAATGGATCAAGTAAGAGTAAAAATAGAGGAATTAGAAAGCTGGTTCCAAGGAAAATTTGATTTTTAAAAGAGGTGAAGAAATGAGTAAAAAAAATAATGTATTACGATATACAGTTGTTGCTTTACTATTATTTGCTATGGTGTTCGGAACATTTGCTAGTTTAGTAGCTGCCATTATCTAATGTTTTGATAAACAAACAAAAGATAAGGAGGAAACGATATGCTAGAAAATGTTTCTGAAAGTTTAAATAATTTTCTTAGTGATTTGATAGCTGTATTAGACTTAACTAGTCCCATTCGCTATGTTGTATTAATATTTGATATTTTGCTTGTGACACTTATTGCATTTTATTTGTATAAATTTATCAAACAAACAAGAGCAGAACAGATTTTTAAAGGAATTCTTCTTGTTTTAGGAATTTTTATTGTTTCCAAATTATGCAATATGGTGATTCTAAATTTCTTGTTAAACAATTTTTTGACTTATGGTATTTTGTTGCTGATTGTTGTATTTCAACCAGAGTTAAGAAATGCGTTTGAAAGACTAGGAAGAAGTAAACTAGTAGATGTTTTTGATATGGATGATAATATTTTAATCAAACATGCAGTATCAGAGATTGTAAAAGCAGTAGAAATTATGTCATTAAAGCAAATAGGAGCACTTATTGTTATTGAAAGGAAAACCAAGGTAGCGGAGGTTCTTCGTGAAGGAATTAATTTGGACGCAAAAGTTTCATCAGAATTAATTCAAAATATCTTTATGCCAAGAACGCCATTACATGATGGAGCCATAGTGATTGATGGAAGTAAAATTCTGGCAGCAAAATGTATTTTACCTTTGTCTTCAGAAGGAGCAGTTCCAAAAGCACTTGGTACAAGACACCGAGCTGCCGTTGGAATTACAGAGATTTCAGATGCATTAGTGATTGTTGTATCAGAAGAAACAGGAACTATTTCACTAGCAGAAGATGGAAAATTACACCGTGAGTTAACGGGGGATAAGTTAAAGGAAATATTGCTTAAAAAGTTAGATAGAACAAAGGTTGCTAAGAAAATTAAAGAAAAAAGAAAGAATAAAAAGTAAAAATATATATTCATATAATTTCATAACATTTCATATATTAAGGTAATTATTATCATATGGATGGTGGTTGTTATATGAATACTATTTTTTTAGATTTTTTAGATACAAAAATAGGTTCTAAAAAAGAAAGATGGATAGATTCTTTTTTGAAAATAAAATTGAAAAAGGATTTTGCCAATACGTTATATCAAAAAAATATAGGGATATCCATAAAGGAATCTTTTTTTGAATGTGTTCATTTAAAAGGAGAAAATGCCATTTGTGCAAAATTTTTAAAATGGTATTTGATAAAAGAATTTCAAAAAACAAATTCTAAGATATATCTTGTATTTAGCAAACGTTTTGCTAAGAAAAAGAAATATGAAAGATGGTTAAAAAAATATATAAAAGAAATTTTAAAGGATCATTTAGTAGTAGAAATAACGGTTCAAAATGAGATGTTAAAGCATGATAAATATTATATAGATACGTTTTTAAAACAAAAAAATATAGAGATTCCAAAAGCAAGTATTTTGTTAGTATTAAATCATTTAATCGATTTTAAAGTAGACAAAGTAATAGAGTATATACAAAAGTATAAATATGTGGATATTTTAAGATTACAGGATATTTCGAAAAGAGAATATAGAAGTTTACTAGAAAAAGTAAACCAAATTAATAATGAATATGGGACTACTTTAGAAATTATTCAAAGAAGAAATATTGTAGAATATGATGTATATATTTGTTATAGCAAAATAGATATCGAAGAATTTAAAGAGCACTATCTTTTAAATAAAGAGGCAAAATTAATCGATATAACAGATGAAGAGCAAGATACACTAAGTTTGTCTTACCGAACGTTTCAAAAAAATAAAGGAGAATTAGAAGCAATGCTAAACCGTATTGACTTTCTCATAGAAGATTTTCATAAAGGAAAACTAGGGAATTTGTTCTTGCAAAAGAAATAACTTGACATATAGTGTATAATATTATTGTTAATTTTAGGAGGAAAACGATATGGAAGAAAGAGAAATTATTTTAACCGCAGAGGGATTTAATAAATTAGAAGAAGAATTAAAGACTTTAAAAGGTCCTAAGAAAATGGAAGTTGCTGAAAGAATTAAAGTAGCAAGAGAATTTGGAGATATATCTGAAAATTCTGAATATGATGACGCCAAAAATGAACAAGCGTTATTAGAAGCAAGAATTCAAGAAATCGAAAATATGTTAAGAATTGCTAAAGTAGTAGATGATGACGATGTTTCTACTAGAAAAGCAGGTGTTGGTACTTTGGTAACTGTTTATGACTATGAGTTTGATGAAGAAATTTCTTATGGAATTGTAGGTGCTACGGAAGTAGATATTGCAGAGAATAAGATTTCTAATGAATCACCTGTTGGAAAAGCATTAATGGGTCATAAAAAAGGTGATGAAGTAGAAGTAGAAACACCTGGTGGAATGGTAAAATACAAAATCGTATCAATCCAAAGATTATAATAAAGGAGGAGTACTTGTGGGAGATATTAGTGAACTAAAAAAAGTACGTCAAGAAAAAGTAGAAAAGTTAAAGGAGTATGGAGTATCTGTTCATCCAGAAAGATTTGAAATTACGCATACATTAGAACAAGCTAGTAAACTAGAAGAAGGAGTACAAAACGTAAGAGTGGCTGGACGTGTGATGTCAAAAAGAAAAATGGGTAAAATTAGCTTTTTGGATTTAAGAGATATTCAAGGAAGAATTCAACTTTGTTTGAAAAAAGATGAGCTTGGAGAGGAATTGTATCAAAGAATTCATGAAACGCTAGATGTAGGAGATTTTATTGGGGTAGAAGGTGAAACTTTTATTACACAGACAGGTGAAAAAACCATCCGTGTTAAAAAATATGAATTTTTAGGAAAAGCATTACGTCCTTTACCTGAAAAATTCCATGGAATCACTAATCAAGAACTTTTGTATAGAGAAAGACATTTAGACTTAATTATGAATGAAGAAACCAAAAGAAGATTTCTATTAAGATCTAAATTTGTGAAATTATTAAGAGATTTTCTAGATAGCAAAGGCTTTATTGAAGTAGAAACTCCTATTTTGCAAAATACTGCCTCTGGTGCAACTGCTAGACCATTTATTACACATCATAATACTTATGACACCGATGTTTATCTAAGAATTTCACCAGAGTTAACTTTAAAGAAACTAATTATAGGTGGATTTACTAATATCTTTGAAATTGCAAGGGACTTTAGAAATGAAGGCATTAGTGTTAATCATTTACAAGACTTTACGATGGTAGAAGGATATAGTGCCTATTACAACTATGAAGATAATATGAAATTAATGAGAGAAATGATTATCTATATTATTTCTAATTTATTTAACGGAAATTTAAAAGTAAAAATTGGTGAAAATGAGATTGATTTTGGTGCTGAATGGGATGTTGTTACTTTTAGAGATCTTTTGATAAAGGACTGTGGAATTGATATTGACCAATTTGATACTGCAGAAGCACTATTAGAAGAGATCAAAAGACATAATATTTCTTTAGAGGTAGACAACCTTGAAAGCCTTGGAAGAGGAAATTTAATTGATCAATTGTATAAAAAGGTAAGTAGACCACATATTATTAAACCTACTTATTTAATTGAACATCCAATTGATTTATCACCACTTGCTAGAAGCAATGATGAAAATCCTAATTTAACAGATAGATTCCAATTAATTGTAAATGGTCAGGAAATTATCAATGGATATTCTGAGCTTGTAGATGCAGAAGAGCAAGAGAAAAGATTACTTGCACAAAACAAACTAAAAGAAAATGGCGATGAAGAAGCAATGAGCATTGATCATGAATATATCAAGGCTATGGAATACGGTATGCCACCAATTTCTGGTTGGGGGCTTGGAATTGATCGTTTCTTGCAATTCTTGACAGGCAGCTATAACATTAGAGATGTTGTATTGTATCCACTATTAAAAAGAAGAGATAGTGAAGAAGAAGAAATAGAAGAAGAATAAAAAAGAAGAGCAATTTTTTAAGCAAAAGCTTAAAGATTGCTCACTTTTTTTTGACTTTTGGAATATACATATATCAGGTGATAAAATGCAAGAATTATGTTTTGGTATGGTTTCACAAGAAGTAATATTATTACAAAAAGCATTACAAAGACAGAACTATTATTTAGGGGAAATAGATGGTAAGTTTCTGAATCTAACTTATGAGGCGTTAAAAAGATTTCAAAAGGAGCATTATTTGGTAGTAGATGGTTTGGTTAAGGAAAGTACATGGAAAGTATTAGAACCATACATAGAGGAGATCAAGGATGATAACAAGAAAGTGATTCAAACAGATCAAGAGTATTCTATCAAGCAATTAAAAAAGGATGTGCAAAAATTAAAGTATCGATATCCTTTTTTGCAAATAGAAGCAATTGGCTTTAGTGTGTTACAAAACCCTATTTATGGCATTCAGCTTGGATGGGGAAAAAAGGAAGTCTTTTATACAGCTTCTATTCATGCAAATGAATGGATTACTTCTCTTATGCTTATGAAGTGGTTAGAAGAAATGTGTGAAAGTTATGTACAAGAAAAATTATTGGATGGATATGATGTTCATGCTATTTTAAAAGAAACTACCATTTATTTAGTGCCTATGTGTAATCCGGATGGGGTAGATGTAGTAACAGGAAATATTGCTAAGAATAGTAAAGCTTATGAGATGGTTCAAAAAATAGCAAAAGAGTATCCTGAGATTCCTTTTCCAATGGGATGGAAAGCAAATATAGAGGGGATAGATTTAAATTTGCAATTTCCAGCGGGGTGGAAACAAGCTAAAAAAATTAAGTTTGAGCAAGGAATTATAAGTCCAGCACCACGTGATTTTGTAGGAAACAGTTCTCTTTGTGCGGTGGAAGCACAAGCACTATATCATTTTACACGTTTGCATGATTTTAGGCTTATTTTAGCCTACCATACACAAGGAAAGGAAATTTACTGGCAATTTCAAAATTATGCTCCTAAAGAGGCATTTGAAATTGGAAAATGTTTTGAAAAGGTAAGTGGTTATACATTAAGTGACGTTCCATATGCGTCTAGTTTTGCAGGTTACAAGGATTGGTTTTTACAAGAGTATCAAAGACCAGGTTATACAATTGAGGCAGGGATTGGAAAAAGTCCACTTCCACTTTCACAATTTGATGAGATTTATAAGGATAATTTGGGAATTTTGTTATTGGGTACGAGTTTGTAGAAAAGTTATTCTTCTTGTAGGATAAAAGTTTCAATGACTTTTCCGACTCCGTTTTGATTGTTAGAAGTGGTAATAAAATTTGCATTTTCTTTTACGTCAAAATTTGCATTTTCCATGGCAACTCCAAGTCCAGCAAATTTTAGCATTTCGATATCATTTTCACTATCTCCAATTGCAATTACTTCTGATTGCTTGATATGACATTGTTCTATGATAAATTTGATGGCTTCAGATTTTTTAATTCCTTTTTTCACAAATTCGATATATTGAGGTGAACTACTTGTAATTTCATATTTTTGAAAAAATTCTAGAGGGATTTTTTTTCGTATGTCATTTATTCTTTCAAAGGTATCAATAAAGGCAATTCTGTAAATATAGTTTTCTTCTTGGTTAAAATCAATTTTTTCGAAAGCACCAATTTGATAACGGATACCTTTGGCATTTTTGTTTTTTAAGAGAATATCAGGAATTTCTTCTACATAATTTTGTTCTTTTGCATACAACATCATGGGAATTTGTAAGTTTTTTCCTAGAGAGATAATTTCTAAGATTTCTTCTTTTTCTAAATGTTTTGCGTATTCTACTTTTTGAGAAAAGTTTTCTACAATCATGGCACCATTAAAACAAATGGTATATTGCCCCTTTTTTCTTAGATCTAATTTATCTATATATGATTCTAATCTATAAAAAGATCTAGCACTAGAAAGGACGATTTTTATATTTTTTTCAACTGCTTTTTGGATGGTTTGTATCGTTTGTTCCATTAGTTTTTTATCGTCTGTTACTAATGTTCCATCTAAATCGGTTGCAACTAGTTTATACATTTTCATTCCTCCATTTTCTAAATTGTAACATAAAATGAAAATTAGTCAATTGTTATATTGTATTTTTTTGTTTTGTGGTATAATAAAAAAAGAGGTGGAATATGGGAAGACTACAAAAGTTGATACGTACAAGTTTTTTAAGACGAAGAAGTCATATGAGGAAGGTAGAAGAGGAACCAAGACAAGAAGAGGAACAAAAAGAACAAGAGGAAGACTTTTTGAAAAGCTTAAAAGAGCAAACTGTTTTAAGGGATCAAACTTTGAAACTTATACCTATTAGTACCATTGAAGAAATCGTAAGGGGAAAAGAGCCTCTAGAGTTTTTTGTTCCACAAGGAGAGGATTCTAAAGACTATATTCAAGCATTGGTAGAGTATAAAGAGGCGATGGAAAAGTTAGGGCATTCATTT
The DNA here is from genome assembly GCA_944386605.1 of uncultured Clostridia bacterium. Classification (GTDB taxonomy): domain Bacteria; phylum Bacillota; class Clostridia; order TANB77; family CAG-465; genus CAG-465. The sequence goes on from CALXBS010000035.1 coordinate 13,938, forward strand.
CGTGAAGAAGAGTTAGAAAGAATAACATCGCTTACATCTGTTCCTTTTCAGGTGACGGACAGAACAGAGAGGTTGATTCCGTTAGATCATTTAAAGGCGTTAATGACAGATCCAGAACTTTCAGAGAAGTTTTTAGATTTTGAAAATAATAAAGATATTTTTGGAAATATTTCAAAGGAACAGTATATAGGAGCGTTAAAGCAATATGAAAAAGCGGTTTCCGATTCTTCTACTCTTGCTTTGGATGGAAAAGAGCAGGAAGCGTTAAAGACACTTCTTTTTGATAGAGATCTTACACATTATGGTATGAAATTTGTACCAGCAGTAGATATAGATTCAAAGTTTAAAGAGGAGATTTTGAAAGATTTACCCAAATGCACGTCTCAGACAGAGCTTTCACATGAACTATATAAAAGGTTAAACGAAAGAGTTAGATACAATGAAAGTTATTTTGCCACTCCTTTTGAAGAAAAGAGAGCTGCAAATCAAAAAACTTTTTCTCAAACAATTGATTCTTTTAATCAATCTAATCCTTTTGTTATTTGTAAATCTTGGTCAGAAATGTATTCTAAATTACTTTCAGATTATGGAATTGAAAATGTTATTTCACAAAATGGAAAGCATTTTTGGGTAACTTTACTAGCAGATCATGAAGTTATTAAAGCAGATGGAACAAATGCTACACAAAGTATGTTTGATAATACTGGTAACATAAATGACATACAAAGAGCTAGTTTTGGTATGCCAACAGGCGGATTTACCATTATTAGTAATTATGAGAAAAATGTTGCGTTACAAAAGAAAGAATATGAAAGAGCGTTACAAGAAGAACAAGAGGTAGATCTAGCTTTTTTAAGAGAAGATCCAAGCTATGATGAAGATTTAGCAAAGGAAATATTAAGTGGAAGCATAGAAGAAAGAGTTACATTTTTAAATAAACAGTTTACAAAACTTCCACAAAAAGGTGGACTAGATATGATTAGCTATATTTCATGTGTAAGATCTAAGGTCTTTCCAAAAGAATGGAAAGATCGCATAACAAGTTGTACGATTGGAGTGCCAATAGGAGAAGAAAATTACAAAGCGTCTTTGGTATATGCCTACCAAGAAGCACCGAATATGCCTCAACAGTATTACTTTTTATCAGATAATGGTTTGGAAGGAATCTCTCAAGAAGCATTAAAAGAAAAATTTTCGGCAAAAGAATTTTGTCGAATAAGAGAAGATAGTTATGTTCCAGGAGTTATTGAAAAAAATGGTCATATTGCTAAAGAAAAAGAGGAGGTTGTGGCAAGATAATGAATATACAAGACATACGTATGAAAAATGAAGAGAAAATAAAAGAGTTAGAAAATTATCTTAAAAAAGTTTCTTCTTTGGAGTTACAAAAAGAATTAGATATGCAACTTAAGATTCAAAAAGTTTTAGAAGATGAAGCAATTTTCTTTAAAATCAATGCAAATGACGCACTTCATATTTTAAAATACTATTATGAAAAAGAGGATTTAAAACAAATTTACCTTTCTTTGATTTCTCAAGAACAGTATATGGAATTAAAAAAGAAGGCAATGCTATAATAAAAAATAATATTCAAGTTAAGAGTGAGATGATATGATCGTCTCACTTTTTATGTTTATAAAAGAAATAAGTTTTTTACTTTTTTAATTTGCCTTTATTCTTTTGTTTATTTTTTTCATTTCAATATTGCAAAACAAAAAAGAGAATGGTAGTAT
>CALXBS010000036.1 GCA_944386605.1 uncultured Clostridia bacterium
GGTAGTTTTGAACTAGGTGTTTCTAAGCATGGCATGGATTTGCAAAATAATGCTGAGAAAGAAAAATATACACTTATTTATAACTTGGCTATTACACCGTGGTTAAACTATTATGGAGTAAATAAAGATGTAATAATAAAAACATATGATATCTTGCCAGAAGGAATGAATTTAATTAATAGTGAAAAAGGGATAATAAATAATATAAGCTTAGGTGATTCCTATAGTGCATATAAAAATTTAAAATTAAAGGATGGAACAACATTTACTTTTAATAGTTTAAAAAATTATATAAAAGAACATACAGAAGTAGAAATCGATTATAATTATCAAAACAGTGGAAGAACAAAAATAAGTATCATAACGAATTTAAATGAAATTGATTGGAGTTATTATGTAACTGAAAAATTGGTTAATTTCTCCATAAACTATAAAATTTATGTAGAAATCCCATATGATAGTATATTAGAATATGGAACAAGTTATGTGAATTATATATATGGTATGTGGAATAATCAAGAGTATAGTTATAGTAGTTCAATAACTGATAAGGGACGATATGATAGTTTGGCAAATGATATAGATCAAGATGGGGACATAGAAGAAAAATTGGCTTATGAAAATAATACTTTAAACATAACGCATGCAGTATCGTCACAACAAGCTGTTATCAAGCAAGTAAGAACTGATTTAACACAAGGAAAATATGTAGAAGGAACTGCAGAAGTAAGCGCAGGTGGAGAATATGATTATAAATTACGTGTAACTACCGGAGCAAATAGTATTAAAGATTTAATCCTTTATGATAATATAGAAATAATTACAGATGAAACTGGAGCAGATGTAAGTGAAGGTTGGAAAGGAAGCTTCTTAGGAGTAGATACTAGTTATGCAGAAAGAAAAGGATATGCACCAAAAGTATATTATTCAACAGAAATAAATCCAGGAAAATTAACAGAAGTACCAGATAAATGGCAATTATTAGATGATAGTGTAGATAAAAGTACCGTAAAATCCATTTGTGTAGATTTAAGATATAATGCAGAAGGAACAGAAATGGAGCTTACCCCAAATAATGTTGTATTTGTTCTTGTAAAAATGCAGGCACCAGATGATAAAACACTTATGACATCAGCCAATAATATGTTCTGGACAAATTGGAGAGCAATCGATCCATTAGGAAGTGTCATAGATAATGTAGAAGGAATCTATTCAAATCAAGTAAATGTAGAAATATATAAATTAGATGTCGTAAAAGAAATCAGTGGAAGAAAGATATGGGAAGATAATGAAAATGAATTAGGATTAAGACCAGCAAGTATTGTAGTAAAATTAATGCAAGATGGAACAGAATATGCAAGAAAAGAAGTAACAGAAGCTGATAACTGGAACTATACCTTTGAAAATGTACCGGTATATAGAGATAATGCCGGAAATGAATTTGTATATACGATTGAAGAAGAAGCGGTGACAGATTATATAAAAGAAATAAGTGGAAATGATATCACAAATAAAGTAGATAAAATGGAAATAGAAGTAGAAAAGAAATGGGTAGGAGATGAAGGAAGTAGTAGAAGACCAGAAAAAGTAACGATACAGCTAAAGAAAGGTGGAGTGTTACTAGAAGAAAAAGAGGCAAATGAATCAAATAATTGGAAAGTAACATTTACAAATTTAGATAAGTATGATGATAATGGAACAGAAATTGTATATACGGTAGATGAGAAAGAAGATTTAGAATTCTATACCAAAGCAGTAATAGGAAATGTGATAACAAATACATTTACAGTACCAGATGATAAAATACAAATAACAGGAATAAAGAGTTGGAATGATAATGGAAACGCAGCAGGAAAACGACCAAGTAGTATAACTTTACAAGTAAAAAACGGAGAAAGTGTTGTAGCAGAACAAGAAGTAAGTGAGACAAATAATTGGCAATATACATTTGAGTTACCAAAGTATGATAGTCTAGGAAATGAAATAAGTTACACAATTGATGAAAAAGATAGTGGAAGTAAATTCTATGTAAAAGAAAAAATAGAAGGAAATACCGTAACGAATAAATTTGAAGTACCAAATGAAACTATAGAAGTAACTGTTGAAAAGAAATGGAATGATAATGAAAATGAAGCACAAAAAAGACCAAGTAGTGTTACACTACAAGTAAAAGAAGGAGAAAAAATCGTACAAGAACAAGTAGTAACAGAAACTGAAAATTGGAAATATACCTTTACAAACTTACCAAAATACGATAGTTTAGGAAATGAGATCAATTACACAGTAGATGAAAAAGAAAGCTTTGAATTCTATACAAAAGGAATCGTAGGAAATATTATTACAAATACATTTAGAGTACCAGATGATACTATAAAAATAGTAGGACAAAAAGAATGGCAAGATAATGAAAACGAAGCAGGAAAGAGACCAACGAGTGTGATATTGCAAGTAAAAGCAAATGGAGCAGTAGTAACAGAAGCAGAAGTAAATGAAAATAATTTATGGAGATATGAGTTTACAGTACCAAAATATGATGAATATGGAAATGAAGTAGAATATACAATAGATGAAAGAGAAATAGGAAACAAATTCTATCAAAAGATAGGAGTAGAAGAAAATGTAGTAATAAACAAATTTGTAGTGCCAGATGAAAAAGTACAAATCAAAGTACAAAAAAGTTGGGATGATAATCATAATGAAGCAGGAAAACGACCAAGTAGTATAACTTTACAAGTAAAAAATGGAGAAAGTGTTGTAGCAGAATATGAAGTAAGTGAAAGTGATAACTGGGAGCATACTTTTGAATTACCAAAGTACGATAACTTAGGAAATGAAATAAACTATACTGTAGATGAAACATTTGAAAGTGAATTTTACATTAAAAATATAGTAGGAAATGTAATAACCAATAAGTTTGTAGTACCAGAAGATAGAATTACAATAGTAGGAACAAAAGAGTGGAATGATAACGATAATTTAGCAGAAAAACGTCCATCAAGTGTGATATTACAAATCAAAAATGGAGAACAAGTTGTAGCAGAAGCAGAAGTAAGTGAAAAAACAAATTGGAGTTATTCATTTGAATTAGCAAAATACGATTCTTTAGGTAATGAGATTAATTATACTTTATCAGAAAGAATGGATAGCATATTCTATGAAAAAGAAACAGTTGAAAATAATGATATGTTCAATCAAAAAATTGTCAATAAATTTGTAGTACCAAATGAACAAGTATTGGTAAAAGCAGTAAAAAAATGGGAAGATAATAATGATGAATATGGAAAACGCCCAAATAGTGTTGTATTGCAAGTTTTAGTTGGTGATGAAGTTGTAGCGGAACAAAAAGTAACTGAAACTGATTCATGGAGTTACTTGTTTAAATTACCAAAATATGATGAATTGGGTAATGAAATAGAGTATACCGTAGACGAAAAAGAAACCGATCGATATTATGAAAAACATGTCGAAGGAAATACAATTGTAAATACTTGTATATACGAACCACCAGTAGATACATCTGATATATCTGTTTGGGTATATGTTGTAGTAGCATTTGTTGCAATTTGTGGAATTGCAGTGTTTGTTTTAAGAAAGTATTCTAAAAAATAATATTTATATAAAAGACTCGTGAATTTTTTCACGAGTTTTCTTACAATGTAGTAAGATAAAGGTTTTTTGGTATATTTTGCTTGTCCTTTCCCGTTATATTTTATATAATAGTAATAGAAAGTGAGTGAATTTTATGAAAAAAATCTTTAAGCTAATAAAAGTATTATTGGTATTAATCATTATTTCTGCAGTTGCCGTTTGTGGAACAATTACAGTAAATGGTTATCAGCTATATCAAGAAGTCATTACACAAGTTAGTTTAGAGGACAAAATAGAGCAAATACAATCTTCCGAAGATTATATTACATTAGATGACATTCCAAAGGATTTTCAAGACGCAATTATTGCAATTGAAGACCATCGATTTTATTCCCATTTTGGAATAGATCTTATTGCTTTAGGAAGAGCCGTTATTACCAATGTAACAAATGGTGAGATTATAGGGGGAGGAAGTACCATTACACAACAATTAGCTAAAAATATGTATTTTACACAAGAGAAAAAATTTACAAGGAAAGTGGCAGAAGCATTTGTTGCTTTTGATTTAGAGCGAAATTACGAAAAAGAGGAAATACTAGAATTATATTTAAACATTTCCTATTTTGGCGATGGATTTTATGGAATTAATGCAGCGGCAAATGGATATTTTAATAAGGAACCAATGGAACTTACATTAGATGAATGTACCTTACTTGCAGGACTAATTAATGCACCAAGTGTTTATGCTTTAAGCAATCATACAATATTATCTTATCAAAGGCAGGAGCAAGTAATTGATGCAATGGTAAAATATGATTATTTAAGTTTAGAAGAGGCAAATACATTAAAAGAATCTCTTCCAACAAGTGTGAAGTAAGAATTGACTTTTTGTAATTTTTAGTATAAAATATACGTGATAGTAGGGACACTATTATTATATTTTTAAAGGAGGAAAGAAAGATGGATTTAAAAGGATCAAAAACAGAAGCAAATTTATTAGCTGCTTTTGCTGGAGAATCACAAGCAAGAAATAAATATACTTATTATGCTTCAAAAGCTAAAAAAGAAGGATATGAGCAAATCGCTGCAATATTTACAGAAACAGCAGATAATGAAAAAGAACATGCAAAAATGTGGTTTAAAGAATTACATGGTGGTGATATTCCAACAACAACTGAAAATTTAAAAGACGCAGCAGCTGGAGAAAATTATGAATGGACAGATATGTATGCTGGTTTTGCAAAAACTGCAAAAGAAGAAGGTTTTGATCGTTTAGCATATTTATTTGAAGAAGTTGGAAAAATAGAAAAAGAACATGAAGAAAGATACAAAAAATTACTTGCAAACATTGAAGATGGAACTGTATTTGAATGCGGAGAAATCAAAATGTGGAAATGTAGAAATTGTGGACATATTCACACTGGTAAAAAAGCTCCAGAAATTTGTCCTGTATGTTCTCATCCAAGAAGTTATTTTGAAATTAGAGCTGAAAATTATTAATATATTAAGGTCAAATGTTTTTGCATTTGGCTTTCTTTATAGGAGGGAAAAGATATGGAATTTTATGTAGATAAAAAAACAAATGAACTTATGGTTGTAACTGATAAAAATGAAGAAGTTGAAACTGCTTTACAAAATGGAGAAATTCAAAAATTAGAAGCAAATACCGTAGACGCAGCTAAGGAAAAACATGTACCAGATGTAAAAAGAGAAAATGATGTTTTAAAAGTTCAAGTAGGATCTGTTTTACATCCAATGACACCTGAACATTTTATTCAGGCAATTTATGTAGAAACAGAAGATGGAAAAATTTATAAAAAGGAATTTCAAGTAACTGAAGAACCAAAAGCAGAATTTAAAATTTCTGCTTTGGAACATGGTACAGTTTATGCATATTGCAATTTACATGGATTATGGAAAAATGAATTTTAGAAAATAAATCATAAAATGCTATCTTTTATTAAAAAGGTAGTATTTTTTTTATTTTAGTTTTCATCTTATTGAAAATAAAATAAAAATGCAATATAATAGTAATAGTTTTTAAAGGAGGAAACATGGAAATAGAAAAGCTATATCAATATATCATAACTACTTTTGAAGGAGAAGGCTTTCAAAAAATGATTTTAGGACAAAAGATAGAACCTACTACAAAAGATGAATGTACAGAAAGACAAAAATTAGAAGAAGGGCTAGAAGAAAAACTATATCAGCAATTATTAAAAAGACTTGCTATGAATTTTGTTGAACAATTTTTTCATGTAAATTCTAAAAAGCCTTTAAAAAAACAACATTATATTGCAATATTAGAGATGTATCAGAAATTATTAAATGGTATTTTTGAGCAAAAAACAGATGAGATGATTTTAAAAGAACACTTTGAAGAAATGAAAAAAGTGATGGATCAAATTAATATGGGTTGTGAGCATGAGCATGAAAAAAGAGATTATACCCCTTCCTTTCTTTTAGAAATTTTAGGAATTCCTGAAAAAGAATTAAAAGGCAAGATTTTAGAACTTGGTTGTGGTAAGGAAGGAAAGCTTGTTAAGTATTTAAGGTCTAAAAATTTAGAAGCATATGGCTTAGATATGGAAGTGGATGAAAATGAATTTTTAGAGGAAGAAGACTGGCTTCAAAAGGAATTTCCTTTAGAAGAATATGATGTGATTTTTTCTCATCTTGCTTTTTCAAAACACTTTTTACAAGAGCATTTAAGTCAGAGTGGAGAGTTTGTAGAATATGCTAGCACTTATATGAAAATTTTAGGTGCTTTAAAAGTAAATGGTAAATTCTATTATACACCTTCTCTTGATTTTATTGAGGAATTATTACCAGAAGATCAGTATGAAGTAATGAATGAATTTATTGATGAAGAAAATATGAGAACCATCATTAAAAGATTAAAATAAAAAAGGGAGATATTACTTATTATTTTACAATGTTTAAAGTATTTTTTTAATTAGAATGTAAATACTAAAAATAATAAGTAATTCTATATATAATATAAGGAGGAAGATATGAAGAAAAAAAGAGGATTATTTATTCTAGCTATACTATTGATTATCGTTGTTATTGTAGTAGTAGCAATTTGGTTTAATCAAGACTCACAAGAATCTGCAACAAATGATGTGACGCCACCATCTCAAGTTTCTCAAGAGGAGTTTATGGATATGTCCGTTGAGGATTGGGAAAGATTAGCACTAGATTTTTATGAAAATAGTACAGGACATCGTCCAAATTCTGTTGCTAGTGCAGTAGATGAAAATGGAAATTTAGCAATCCAATTGTATGATTCTTTAGAGGATCACAATTCTACTTGTGATTATTATACTGTTGATAGAACAACAGGTATTGCAATGGATATCATGGGAAATGAAATTGATTTAAGAAATGGAAGCTATATTTCTAGCAATTCAAATGAAATGTTTTTAGATATGCCTGTTTATGAATGGGAACAATTAGCTTTAGATTTCTATGAGCAAGAAACAGGATATCGTCCATCTTCTGTTGGAAGTGAGTTAAATGAAGAAGGAGATTTAATGATCCAATTATATGATAATCTAGGAGATCATAATTCTACGAGTGATTATTATGTTGTAAATGGTACAACAGGTATTGCAACCAATATGGAAGGAAAAGAAATCGATTTAAGAAGCGGTTCTTATGTTGAATAATAAAAAAGTCCAAGTAATATAAGGAGGTTTGATACTATGGATAGAAAAATTAGAGTAGCACAATACGGTTGTGGAAAAATGTCAGTTTACACAATGCGTTATGTGTACGAAAAAGGAGCAGAAATTGTAGCTGCATTTGACATTAATGATGACATTATTGGAAAGGATATTTCTACCGTAATGGGTGGAGAAGAAAGAGGTGTCAACATTTTTGACGCTTCTAATGCAGAAAATGTATTAAGAGAAATTAAGCCAGATATTTGTATTATTACAACAATGAGCTTAATGGTAGATACTTATGACGCTCTAAAAATGTGTGCAAAACTAGGAATTAATGCGATTACTACATGTGAAGAAGCTTTTTATCCAATGAATTCTATTCCAAATATGACAAAGGAATTAGATGAGTTAGCTAAATCTACAGGTTGTACTTTAACAGGAGCAGGATATCAAGATGTTTACTGGGGAAATTTAATTGCAACCATTGCTGGTTCTACACATAAAATTACTAAAATTAAAGGAAGTTCAAGCTACAATGTAGAAGATTATGGAATAGCCCTTGCAAGAGCACATGGTGCAGGATTATCTTTAGACGGCTTTGATAAAGTAGTTGCTTCTGCTGATAAAATTACAGATGAAGAAAGAAAAGCAGTTATTGAAAGAGGAGAATATTTACCATCTTATATGTGGAATGTAAATGGATGGCTTGCTGAAAAATTAGGACTTCATATTACTTCTCAAACTCAAGTAACAGTTCCTACCACTCATGAAACAGATTTAGAATCTTCTACACTAGGTATGACAGTTCCAGCCGGATATGCTACAGGAATGTCAGCAGTAGTTACAACTACTACAGAAGAAGGTGTTGTTATAGAAAGTGAGTGTATTGGTAAGGTATATGCACCAGATGAATATGATAAAAATGAATGGACTGTATATGGAGAACCAGATACTACAGTTACAATTTCAAGACCTGCTACCGTAGAACTTACTTGTGCAACCATTGTTAATCGTATTCCAGATGTAATCAATGCCGAAGCTGGATTTGTACCAACTTGTAGAATGCCAGTTTTAGAATATCGCAATGACGCACTAAATACTTATGTAAAAGATTAATATTATTTTAGAAGAGTCTTCAAGGTAAGGCTCTTTTTTGTATCTATAAAAATTTTATGAAAGAAATAATTGACTAGGATATATTTACTTATTTTCTTTTCCATGGTATAATTAACAAATAAAGAAAGGTGATAGAATGTTTCATATATTTTCACAAGAGGGGTTAATTTCTTTTTTGTATACTTTACCAGCTTTGTTACTTTCTTTATCCATTCATGAATATGCACATGCATATACGGCTTATAAATTAGGAGATACCAGTCAGAAAGCTTTAGGTAGATTAACATTAGATCCATTTAAACATATTGACCCAATAGGCTTTTTATGCATTGCATTAGTGGGATTTGGATGGGGAAAACCTGTGATGATCGATGATAGAAATTTTAAAAATGGAGCAAAAGGAACCATGCTTACTGCTCTTGCAGGCCCTTTATCTAATTTAATACTTGCAATTGTTTTTACCATTATTTTAAAAATACTTTTGATGACAGGAGTATTATCACTTGCAATTACTTCAACTGTAGGTAGTATTTTATTAGATATGTTTATTCTAACGATACAATTTAATGTGGTATTTGCAGTATTTAATATGATTCCAATTCCACCATTTGATGGATCTAGAGTATTAAATTATTTCTTACCATATAAGTATAAAAATATAATGTATACATTAGAAAAATATTCACTAATTATTATTTTAATTATATTTATTACGGGTATAGGTTCTATTATTATTCGTCCGTTTATTAATGGAATCATGTATTTATTAAACTTTATATTGACATTATAAGGAGTGCTAAAATGATTTGTTTAGGAATAGAAAGTAGTTGTGATGAAACTTCTGTTTCTGTTGTAAAAGACGGAAGAGAAGTTTTATCCAATGTCATATCAACACAAATAGAAATTCATAAAAAATTTGGAGGCGTTGTTCCAGAGATTGCTTCACGTAAGCATTTGGTAAATATTGCTTATGTTGTCGATGAAGCATTAGAAAAAGCCGGTGTAACTTTATCTGATATTGATTTTATTGGCGTTACCTATGGCCCTGGTTTGGTAGGAGCTTTATTAGTAGGAGTAGCATATGCAAAATCTCTTGCATATGCTTTGAATAAAAAAATTGTGCCAACCCATCATATTGAAGGGCATATTGCAGCCAATTATTTAACTTATCCAGACTTAAAACCACCTTTTCTTGCGCTAGTTGTTTCAGGTGGACATTCTCATTTGGTTTATGTAAAAGATTATACGGAATTTGAAATTATGGGAAAAACAAGAGATGACGCAGTAGGAGAGGCTTTTGATAAAGTGGCAAGAGTGTTAGGTTTACCTTATCCTGGAGGACCTGAGGTAAGTAAATTAGCACAAAAAGGTACTTTTAGTTACAAGCTTCCAAAAACAAAATTTGATAATTTTGATTTTAGTTTTAGTGGGATTAAAACAGCCGTTATTAATATTGCACATAAAGAAGGAGAAAAATTAAGAAAAGCAGATATGGCATGTTCTTTTGAAAATACGGTTTGTGAGGAACTTGTTCATACTACTTTTGAGGTAGTAACCAAATTACAAGTAGATAAAATTGTTTTAGCAGGGGGAGTATCTGCTAATCGTCTATTAAGAGAAATGATCACAACAGAAGCACAAAAAAGAAATGTGAAAGCCTATATGCCAGATTTAAAATATTGTACAGATAATGCTGCTATGATTGCAAGTGCAAGTTATTACAACTTTTTGGCTGGAAAAGCATATGATATACAGGATAAATTAGATTTAAATGCGAAAGCAAATTTAAAATTAGGTGATTAGTATAAAGAAATGGGTGATCAAATGAAATTATATGCCATATCTGATTTGCATTTATCTTTTGGAACAGATAAACCAATGAATATTTTTGGAAAGGTATGGGAAAATTACGAGGAAAAAATAAAACAAAATTGGGAGCTTGTCGTAAAACCGAAGGATGTTGTTTTAATTCCAGGAGATATTTCGTGGGGAATTAATTTGAAAGAGGCATTGCCAGATTTTAAATTTATTGATGCATTACCAGGAGAAAAGCTTATCTTACGTGGAAATCATGATTATTATTTTGCTACTAAAACCAAATTAGAACGTTTTTTGAAAGAAAATCAGATGAATAGTATTAAAGTTCTTCACAACAATGCATATGATGTAGGAAAATACATTGTATGTGGTGCCAGAGGCTGGGGAAGAACAGAAGGAAATGATGTAGCATTAGATAAAAAAATTATTGCTCGTGAAGAGGGAAGATTAAGAATTTCCCTAGAAGAAAGTAAAAAAATACAACAAGAAAATCATAAAGAAATACTAGTTGCATTACATTTTCCACCTTTTGTTGGAAACTTTGAATCTATTTTACAAGAGTATCAAGTTAAAAAATGTATTTATGGTCATTTACATGGTTATGGTCATATGCAAGTAAAAGAAGGAATCATAGGTGGAATCGAATATGTAATGGTAGGGTGTGATTACACCAATTTTGAGTTAACAGAGCTATAAAAAAAGGGGGCGTCTAAACCAAACGTTAGACACCCTTTTTGGATTTTTATTGCAGCTTCTGTTCTTTAAAGGTTAAGAAAACGGTGTTGCCAAGCGTAGACGGTACAAACAGAGGAAGAAAATACCTTTTAATATCTTCGCTTGTCAGATAATACTCTTTACCGTCATTGTTAAAATAAACTTCCATATTGAAAAAAGAAGTAAGATCTTTGGTAACATATAAAGCATGCAATAATTTTTCAGCAAGAAAAGCTTCCAGCTCAAACTTTCCAACTTTTGGAATATATTCCATAGCAAAAGAAAGAAGAGAAAGAGAAGTAATTTTTTCACTTGGTGTATATTCTTTGTCTAACAGGTAATTTTTATCGGAATATTTTTTTACCATATACATAACACCATTAGAACTGATTCCTTCCTCGTCGATCTGATGAATAAAGAGCCGCTTCTTGCAGTCATGACACATCATAATTTTTGCGATTTCGCCCATTGATAGCCTCCTTAATTAAGTGGTATTTTTGTTAACAGTGTTAGTATTATATCACAAAATTAAAATTATGTAAAGTGATTAAGCTTTAGATACATTCCTATTATATAGCATAGCAATGATATTAATAATAAATGAGGTCTAGTATTTCTACTAGACCAAGATAGAGAAAAGTTAATTTCATTATTTTTTAACTTATTTTATTGTAGCTTCTGTTCTTTAAAGGTTAAGAAAATAATGTCATCAAAAGGAGATTCTATGAACAGAGGAAGGAAAAGCCTTCTAATATCACTGCTTGTTAGATAATACTTCTCTCCATCATCATTAAAATAAACTTCCATATTGAAAAAAGAAGTAAGATCTTTGGTAATGTACAAAGCATGTAATAATTTTTCGGCAAGAAAAGTTTGCAACTCAAATTTTCCAACTTTAGGAATGTATTCTCTGGTAAATGTAAGTAGAGAAAGTGATGTGATTTTTTTACTTGGTATATATTCCTTATTTAATAAGTAATTTTTGTCTGTATGTTTTTTTTCCATATAAGTAGCTTGTATAAAGAGTTGCTTTTTCCAGTCATGACACATCATAATTTTTGCAATTTCGCCCATTGATAACCTCCTTAATTAAGTGGTATTTTTGTTAACAGTGTCATTAGTATATTACAAGATTAAAACTATGTAAAGTGATTAAGCTTTAGATACATTCCTATTATATAGCATAGCGTCTACTGGAAAATCTTCTTTTACCATAGACCAAGGACCATGAAACTTTTGGAGATAAATTTCAGTAGCAAATGTTGTAATGATATTTATAATTTCACTAGCTTGACTTTCTGTTAAGTGATACTTTTGCATTTCTTCTTCTGTAAAGCATACAGCCTTTAAGTGGTATTCAAAAAAGATGTCTGCTAAATCTTTTCCTTGTGCTATTTTTTGAACAACAAAGGGGTGATTTCTCAAATCTGGAATGATATCTGGATGGTTCATATCAACATTTTTCTCACTTTGGTATTTTATAAAAGTAGTAGAAGAATGAATTTTATCTATCATATGAACAACCTTAGATTCAAGATCTATTTTATTTTCATAAGATTTAAAAATAGTACTAAAATCTAATATATCATCAAATTGAGAACAAAGCCAATTAATGGCAATATCAGTTACTCTTTTAATTTTCTCATTACTAACTCCCTCAAATTTAGTAATGTCTCCTGTAATAGCTTCTGGTAAATCATGACACAGAATATAATCATTTATCTTGTCAAAATTTAAGTTATCTGGTAAATACCTTTTTAATATTCTTGCAATTAAAAGCAAATCAAAGGTATGATTTTTTACATCTTCTAATCTTTTTCGATCGATTTTCCAAAGTAGTGGACCACTTCTTTCAGTGTCTCCTAAAATGTCAAAAATCATAAATAATCTTGCTTCTTTTCTTAAGTCGTATTTCATTTTTCATAACCTCCTAATTAGTTGTTATTTTTTTATTTGTGCGTTCATTATATCACAGAAATTATTTTATGTAAATAATAAATGAGATTGGTAAGTTATAATGTAAGTAATTGATAAAATTATATGAAAGATAATAAAATGGAATTATAGGAAATAATGATTATATATTTTAGATTGAATTTTAAGTGAAAAAATCACTTTAAATAGGAATAAAAATGATAAAAGTACACATAATATTGTTGACAAAAGTGAAAAAATCACATATAATAAGTTAAAGGAGGAATAAATATGTTAATAAGATTTAAAGTTTCAAATTTTTTATCTTTTAATGAGCAACAAGAATTTTCTATGATAGCAGGCGCTACAAAGAAAAAAGAGAATCATCTTATCAATAATGAGAATTTAAAATTATTAAAATTTTCTGCAGTTTATGGAGCAAATGCTTCAGGAAAGTCAAATTTAATTAAAGCAGTTTCTTTTAGTAAAAATATTATATTAAAGGGATTATCATTTAATGTTGCTAAATTATATTGTAGAATTAATAAAAATAATAAGGATAAAATATCTTCATTTGAATTTGAAGTTAAAATAAATAACAAATTTTATGCATATGGTTTTGATATGCTTTTATCTGAAAATAGTATTCAAGCTGAATGGTTGTATGAATTAGATAAGCCTAAAAATAAAGAGGTACTTATTTATACAAGAAAATTAAATGAAGAAATTAATTTAAATGAAAAATATTTTGATAATGTTGAGGAGATTATAAACCGTATTAATGTTTATTATTCTGATATGAAAAGTCAAGATAATATATTATTTTTAACTATTATGAATAAAAATAAAGAGACAATGTATAAAGAATTCCCAGATAATCATATAAAAATATTTCAAGATTTATATTTGTGGTTTAAAAATACTTTAACGATTATTTTTCCACAAGGTAAATTAGATAATACACCGTATTTTTCATCAGAAGAAAATATAGGAAAAATAAATGAAATTATATCAACTTTTGGAACAGGAATTAGTGAATGTAAAGCTGTAAAATCTAATATGCAAGAATTAAAAGATAATATTCCGCCTGATATTTTAAATGATATGATTAATACAATAGAAAAATCATATATAGAGAATGTAAAAAATAATGAAAAAGCAATAGTACAACAAGCTTCTATCAGAATAAATAGAGAAATGTATATATTGAAAAGATCCATGGATCATTTAACGATTGAAAAAATAGTATTAAAACATAAAAATAATGATAGTGAATATTCATTTTCAGAAGAATCTGATGGAACTCAAAGATTATTTGATTTAATAGAAGTATTGATAAGTAAGAATAAAGAAAAAGTTTATTTAATAGATGAACTTGATAGATGTTTACATCCTAAATTAACATTTGAATTTGTTAAAAGATTTTTATCTAATTTTGAAGATGAAAATACGCAATTAGTAGTTACTACACATGAGTCTCGACTTTTAGATTTTGACTTGTTAAGACGCGATGAAATTTGGTTTGCTAATAGAGAGAAGTACGGACCAACTCAATTATATTCCTTAGAAGAATATAATGAAAGATTTGATAAAAAAATAGATAAAGCTTATATGAGAGGGCGTTATGGAGGTGTTCCTATATTTGAAACTTTGTCACCTATAGATGAGGTAGAAGGGAGGAAAAATATGTTAGCTAAAGAACTAGATATAATAAAAACAAAAGATGGTCGTATCGGCACTGTTTTAGGAGTATGGTTCGATACTACAGGACTTGAAGTAGAGTTTAGCGATACCGCTCCCGAAACCGAAACAATAGACTAAGCTGATGTATTAGAAATTATAAAAGAATCGTAGAACACTGTAGTAGCGGAATAATTAGACGCTATAAAAAATTATGATTTAAAATTAATTTAACTATAAAACTAAATTTAAGATGTTATTTCAGTGTCATAATAAAATAATTAACCTAATCCACTCCTTATATCATTACTTATGGAGAGAATTAGGTTAAAAAAGTAAAAAAAAAATGAAAATTTTAACAATATTATTTAAATTAGTTGACTATTACACTGAAAAAATGATATAATTTCAGTGTGAGGGTAAAATTATGAAAAGTTATGAAAAAATAGTAAATTTTGTAAATAAAAAAAATAATGTAATAACAACTAAAGA
>CALXBS010000037.1 GCA_944386605.1 uncultured Clostridia bacterium
GAAAAATATAATTATTAAATATAAAGGTTTATAGGTAAATCCTTTATTAAAAACCTAAATATATTATACAAGGAGATCATGTATGGAAAAGCAGAAGAAAGAAAAGGAAATGAAAGAGGCAAAAATAAATAAGAAAAAACATAAAAGAAAAGTATCTATATTTACGATATTTTTGTGGCTATTTTTGATTACAACTATGTCTACCATTACTATAGGATCACTTACAAAGAAGAATGCAATCGAAGTAACAGATAATAACTGGAATATACAACTTGTCATGTATGACAGAAGTAGTGATACACCAGATCAAGCAATTACAGATTTTACATGGAATGCAACTAGTAGTAGTGAAACAAGACAACTAACCATGCAAATTAATTATGCATGTACAACAGGAAAAGAATATCAGCCTGGAGAAATTGTGATAGAAATACCAGGAATAGCAAAAGATAATTTTAGTGAATATTGGAGAAACACAACTAGTTATACAGAAACATATAGTTATTGGTTAGCAAATAATGTAGTAGTAGCAGCAGATAAAAAAAATAATACCAATAAACAATATGATTGGAGTTATGTATATGATGAAGAAAATAATTTATATACATTTACTAATAATATGGTAATAGCAGAAAATGAACATTTTGAAGGAACTATACAAATAGTATATAATTTATTACCAAGATTCAGAATACAAACAGATTTAGAATATCAAGCAAAAATAAAAGAAAATATAGAGTCAGAAGAGATAATAGCAATGGAATCAAATATAGGTAATTTTCATTATACAAGTACGAAACGAACTTATACTTTAAATAAAAGAGCGGAAGTAGCACCTAGAACAAATTATGCAAAAATAGAAGATATATTAGATGATTATTATTGGGTAAGATATCATTTTGAAGTAGAATATGATAGTGGAAGAATAAGTGCATATGGTGAAAATAATATATTGGTGGGATATATTACTACAGATACTTCAATTTATTCAAAGTGTATCAAAGAAGAATTACCAGAAGGTTGTGTGTTATATGATGATGATTTAAATAAAATAGAACCACAAGAAGGAAATACATATTATTATCTACGTCATAAAACTTATTATGTCAGTTATTATTATTATGTAGGATATCCAAAAGATAAGTATCAAGAAGGAGATAGTATAACAAATACAGCAGAATTATGGGGGAGATATGAAGATGAAGAGGAAATGCAAAAGTTAGCAGAAAATGATGTAACAGTAAGTTTAATAGATTTTGACTTTGAATATACAGGCGATTTGTATAGTATATCAAAAAATGTTGATGCATATCCTTATAATTATTTAACTCAAATAAAATCTGAAACCGGAACAAATATGCGCTGGGGTTTGGTAGGCATAACTGCATTTTATACAGATAGTACAATGGACGTAGAAATAGGAGATGATTTGTTATATATTACAAGGAAAAATGGAACAGTAACAAAATTAGATGATGATGAATATCATTTTACAAAAGTAGAAATACCACCTCTTTATACATATAACAAATATAGTGGAACTGTAGGCGATATGTTACTAGGATATGAATGGGAGTTACAAGTAAGGTATAAGAATAGTAATGAATATGTTAGCTATCAAACGGGAATAACAACAGGATTAATAAACGGGCAATCTCAAAAGATAACATTTGATAATGATAATATAGTGGGTATAAAAGTAGTAATAAAAGACTTAGATAAAACCTTATATAAGAGTTCTATAATAGCATATACAAGTATACACACGCAAGATTGTAAAGCTGGAGGAAAAATATATAATTTTGATTATTTACAAGTATATCATAAAGCTGAAAATGGAGATAGAACTTTAGTAAATGAACCATTACTAGAAAGTTATACAACACCATCAACACTAAAAATAGCAGAATACGATCAAACAACATATGGAACGTATATGCAAAGAAGTTATGTTACTAAGGATATAAGAGATGGATATTTTAGAGTATATGTTGAAAAAAAGGGGGATGATTTACAAAATAATGCAGTGGAAGAAAAGTACACATATATATATACATTAGAAAGTGGTTTAACTTCAGAATGTTGTGAAATAAATAAAGATGTAATTATAAAAACATATGATATATTACCAGAAGGAATAAATCTAAATTATAATAAAGAAGAGATTATAAATAATATAGGATTGTATACTTCGTTAAGCGTATATAATAATTTAAAATTAAAGGATGGAACGACTTTTGAAAGTGAAGAAGATTTAAAAGATTATATAAAAGAGAATACAGAAGTAGAAATAGATTATAATTATAAGGATAGTGGAAGAACAAAAATAAGCATTATAACAAACTTAAATGGAATCGATTGGAGTTATTATTTAACACATTCATTAGGTTCCTTTGAGATATACTATCATATAGAAGTAGAAATACCATATGAAAGTATATTAGAATATGGGACAAGTTATAAAAACTATGCATATAGTATGTGGAATAATCAAGAATATACTTATGCTTTTGCTTCAAATGATGATGGAAGATATGATAGTTTAGCTAGTGATATTGATCAGGATGGAGATACAACAGAAAAGTTGTCAGATGATGATCATACGTTAAACATAACGCATGCAGTATCATCACAACAATCGGTCATTAAACAAGTAAGAACCGACTTAACGCAAGGAAAATATGTAGAAGGAACTGCAGAAGTGAGTAGCGGTGGAGAGTATGATTACAAATTACGTGTGACTACCGGAGCAAATAGTATCAAGGATTTAATACTTTATGATAATATAGAAACAATCACAGATGAAAATGGAGCAGATGTAAGTGAAGGTTGGAAGGGAAGCTTTTTAGGAGTAGATACCAGTTATGCAGAATCAAAGGGATATGCACCAAAAGTATATTACTCTACTGAACTAAATCCAGGAAAGTTAACAGAAGTACCAGATAAGTGGAAGTTACTAGATGATGGTGTGGATAAAAGTACCGTGAAATCGATTTGTGTAGATTTAAGATATAATGCAGATGGTGGAGAAATGGAACTTACACCAAACAATGTTGTGTTTGTTTTAGTAAAAATGCAAGCACCAGATGATAAAACACTTATGACATCAGCAAATAATATGTTCTGGACAAATTGGAGAGCAATCGATCCATTAGGTGCAGTGATAGATAATGTAGAAGGAATCTATTCAAATCAGGTAAATGTAGAAATATATAAATTAGATGTCGTAAAAGAAATCAGCGGAAGAAAGATATGGGAAGATAATGAAAATGCATTAGGCTTAAGACCAACAAGTATTGTAGTAAAATTAATGCAAGATGGAACAGAATATGCAGTCAAAGAAGTAACAGAAGCAGATAATTGGAGTTATACATTTGAAAATGTACCAGTATATAGGGACAATGCCGGAAATGAATTTGTATATACGATTGAAGAAGAAGCGGTAACAGATTATATAAAAGAAATAAGTGGAAATGATATAACAAATAAAGTAGATAAAACAGAAATAGAAGTAGAAAAGAAATGGGTAGGAGATGAGGGAACAACTAGAAGACCAGAGAAAGTAACGATACAATTGAAAAAAGGTGGAGTGTTACTAGAAGAAAAAGAAGCAAATGAATCAAATAATTGGAAAGTAACATTTACAAACTTAGATAAGTACGATGATAATGGAGATGAAATAGTATATACAGTAGATGAGAAAGAAGATTTAGAATTCTATACAAAAGCAGTAGTAGGAAATGTGATAACAAATACATTTACAGTACCAAATGATAAAATACAAATAACCGGAATAAAAAGTTGGAATGATAATGGAAACGCAGCAGGAAAACGTCCAAGTAGCATTACATTACAAGTAAAAAATGGAGAAAGTGTTGTAGCGGAACAAGAAGTAAGTGAACAAAACAATTGGCAATATACATTTGAATTACCAAAGTATGATAGTTTAGGAAATGAAATCAATTATACAATCGATGAAAAAGATAGTGGAAGTAAATTCTATGTAAAAGAAAAAATAGAAGGAAATACGGTAACGAATAAATTTGAAGTACCAAATGAAACGGTAGAAGTAACTGTAGAAAAGAAATGGAATGACAATGAAAATGAAGCTGGGAAGCGACCAAGTAGTGTCACATTACAAGTAAAAGAAGGAGAAAAAGTAGTACAAGAACAAGTAGTAACAGAAAATGAAAATTGGAAATATACCTTTACAAACTTACCAAAATACGATAGTTTAGGAAATGAGATAAATTACACAGTAGATGAAAAAGAAAGTTTTGAATTTTATACAAAAGGAATCGTAGGAAATATTATCACAAATACATTTAGAGTACCCGATGATACTATAAAAATAGTAGGACAAAAAGAATGGCAAGATAATGAAAATGAAGCAGGAAAGAGACCAACAAGTGTAATATTGCAAGTAAAAGCAAATGGAGCGGTGGTAACAGAAGCAGAAGTAAATGAAAATAATTTATGGAGATATGAGTTTACAGTACCAAAATATGATGAATATGGGAATGAAGTAGAGTATAGTATAGATGAAAGAGAAATAGGAAACAAATTTTATGAAAAGATAGGAGTAGAAGAAAATGTAGTGATAAACAAATTTGTAGTACCCGATGAAAAAGTACAAATCGAAGTACAAAAGAGTTGGGATGATAATAATAATGAAGCAGGAAAACGACCAAGTAGTATAACTTTACAAGTAAAAAATGGTGAAAATGTTGTAGCAGAATATGAAGTAAGTGAGACCACAAATTGGGAATACACATTTGAATTACCAAAGTACGATAACTTAGGAAATGAAGTAAGTTACACAGTAGATGAAACATTTGAAAGTGAATTCTATATTAAAAATATAGTAGGAAATGTAATCGCCAATAAGTTTGTAGTGCCAGAAGAAAGAATTACAATAGTAGGAACAAAAGAGTGGAATGATAACGATAATTTAGCAGGAAAACGTCCATCTAGTGTGATATTACAAATTAAAAATGGAGAAACTGTGGTAGCAGAAGCGGAAGTAAGCGAAAAAACAAATTGGAGTTATGCATTTGATTTAGTAAAATATGATAATTTGGGTAATGAAATAAATTATACCTTATCAGAAAGAGCAGTAGATAGTATATTCTATGAAAAAGAAGTTGTAGAAAATACAGATATGTTAAATCAAAAAATTGTCAATAAATTTGTAGTACCAAATGAGCAAGTACTAGTAAAAGCAGTAAAAAAATGGGAAGATAACAATGATGAATATGGCAAACGACCAAATAGTGTTGTATTGCAAGTTTTAGTTAATGATGAAGTAGTAGCTGAACAAAAAGTAACAGAATCTGATTCATGGAGTTATACATTTAAATTACCCAAATATGATGAATTAGGTAATGAAATAGAGTATACCGTAGATGAAAAAGAAACCGATCGTCATTATGAAAAACATATTGAAGGAAATACAGTTGTGAATACTTGCACATATGAACCACCAGTAGATACATCGGATATACCAGTTTGGGTATATGTAGCTATTTTGGTTGTAGCTATTGTTGGAATTGGCGGAGTATTTATTGTAAGAAATAGACAAAATAAAAATTTGAAAAAATAAATAAAAGGAGATCATGGATGGTACAATTATCCATGATTTTCTATTAGGATATATTTTAAATTTTTTTATTTTTCTTGCAATAAAAATAAGAATACCATATAATATGTTCAGGAGGAAACTTTATGAAAAGAAAATATATTGTACCTATTGTGCTTGTTGCCATTCTAGTCATACTAATTGTTGGTATTGTTTATTTTTTTAATACAAAAAAAGCAAAGGAGTCATCAGAACTTTTTTATAAAAATGCATTAGAAAGATATTTAAGTGACAAGGAATTAACAGAAATTACTATTCTTAAAGAAAGTCTTGTAAATTTAAAAACAAATAAAGTATTAGAGGAGGAAACACTTTCTAATATTGTGTCATATTTTAATGAAAAAAATATATTAGTAACAGTGGCTGAGACAAGTAATATAGAAGAAAATGCAAGTTATATAACCTTTAATTTAGCTTCAAGTGATTTAAAACTTGTAAAATATACGATTCTTTCTTATTCAGATGGAAATAGTAGAGAAGGACGTGGATATGAAGCAAATTATGAAGAAAATATTTGGGATGTAAAAGCAACCAATATTATCAATATGAATTATTAAAAAATAAAATGTGGAATCGATTTTGATTTCACATTTTTGATAAGTAAGAGTAAATAATTATTTTAGAGTAAAAAGGAGTGCTAAAAAGTATTAAATATATTAGTACTTTCTAGTTCTCCTTCTCTTGCTATTCTGTAAAAGTGTGCTGCTCCTTGCTCAACCACTGTTTTAAATAATTTAATTTCTTTATCTGTATATTTTCCTTCCTTTTTTATGATTTTATAACTTGGAAGTTCAAAAATTAAAGTATCAAATCCATATTCTTTTGGCCTTTCAAAGATCACTCTTATAGTTTCTTCTCCATTATCATCTATTATAATATCAGATATGACAAGTTCAGTTTCATCTGCATATTTACATAGGGTATGCATTATTTTTATCACTCTCCATTTCTATTATATCATAAATATTTAAAATTACTATATTTTAACTTTTTACAATAAATTTTTAGAAAATTTTAGAGAGTTATAAAGCCTTACTTTTTCATTTTGCCAAAATAATTAATTTTACGTTATCATCTTCTGTTAAATTGACATAATTTATAAAATATGTTATGATTATATGCGAAATTAAAAAAAATTCTTATTATAATTAGTAAGGAGGATGTTATGGAGGGAAAAATTATTTTTAGTGCTAGTAAGATTAAAACTGTTGCTTCAGGGACATGTAAACGTGTTTTTATTGTTGTAAAGGGAAAAGAAAAAGGAGATATCATTACTTTTACAAAATCTTTTAGTTGCGCTTACTATAATGGAAGCTATATTGATCTTTTTGTAAAAGGAATTGCAAATTATGTTGGTTTGTCTTTAAATGATCGAGATATTATATCATTATCAGAGCAAATCAAATGTGCAGTCGTTCAAGATCCTTATTAAACTTTCTATGTTGGAGGAGATATGAATAACATTATACATATCATTTTTGAGAATCCTAATTTATTTTTTTCTTGTTTCATTGCGGGTGTTATTTTACTCATTTCTTGTTTAGTTGCGGGTATTATCTTATGTTTTTTATTTGCGCTTACCATTTTTAGTACAGGCATTACTTTATGCTTTTTTATTCTTATTACAAAAGCTATTTTATATATTGTGATTCATAGTTTTCACTTACTCAAAAGAACCTATTGTTCTTATAAAATGGAAAAGGGAATTTTGAGAATATATAAATTGTATATAAAAGATAAGAATAGAATCATAAGCGAAGAGATTTACTTAAAGGATTTTAATTATTATTTTGAGTTTTGGAAATGGGATAATAGAATTAGTAATGAATTGCAAGATAAATTGATTTCCAAAGATTTACTCATTAGTCCAACGCTATGTGCTACTTTAAAAGAATATGAGTTATGGCGGAAAAACAACCATATAGTGATTTAAAATAAAAGTAGAAAGGAAAAAAGAGCATGGTAGAGAAAAAAATAGTAGTAACGTGTGATGAATGCGGTTCAACAGATGTAAATTCAGAAGAAAAATGGTATAATCATCGTTTTCAGATGGTAAAGGACGCTGGAACATTAGATAGAGCTTATCCTTCTTTACGTTCTGTTGATGTAAAACTAAAATGTCATTGCAATAATTGTGGTCATGATTTTGAGGAATTTTTGGACAGAAAAAAATATGATTTGTTACCCGGTGAGATTGAAGCATAATCAAGCAAAAAATGCAGGGAGGAATTGGTGCAAAAGGTTTTGGATATATTGCTCCTATATTGTGGAATCCACCAGCTAATCTATTACTGGCTTTAAGGATTATTTTTTAAGTATAAAAGAGCTTAAGAAGACGATGCTGTCTTCTTAAGCTTTTACATTTCAATTTTAGGTTGATATCTTTCAAACCACATATGAATTTGATAAATATAGGCTAGTAATTGCGGATAAGTCATTAATTGTCCAAATAGATTTTCTGTTAATCCTTCTCCGTGATTTTTAATTAAGGTTTGAATATAAGAGACATCTAAAAGATTTGCAAGATAAGAATCCTCTTTTTGAAGAATTTGAGTCACTTTATTTTCTACTAAATTTAAGTAATGAGGATCATAAGTCTTTGGATAAGGAGATTTTTTACGATAAAGAATTTCTTCTGGAATTTCTCCTTCAAAAGCTTTACGTAAAAGATATTTTTCAATAGGTGTATCACTTTTATGAAGCCCTAGTTTTAATTTTGCTGGAATAGAATAAACATATTCAAAAATTCTATGATCAGCAAATGGAACCCTTACTTCAAGGGAAGTAAGCATAGACATACGATCGGTTCTTTCTACAAGCGTATTCATAAACCATTTAATGGTTAAATAGTTAATTTGTTCAAATTTTCTTTCCATAGAATCTTTTGTCTCCGATGGTTTCATTTCTTTTAAAGTATTTGTAATACTTTCTTGTACATACTCTTTTACCTGTAATGGTTTTTTTAGTAATTTTGTTCTTAGATTTTCAGATAAAGCCCAAGGGAATCCATCATGTTCTAATAGGTGTTTTCGATAAAACCAAGGATATCCGCCAAATATCTCATCGGAACATTCTCCTGAAAGGCATACTTTAAAATCTTTACTAATTTCTTTACAAAATGCAAGCATAGAGCTATCAATGTCTGCCATACCTGGCATATCTCTTGCAATCATCGCATTTTCTAATTCTTCAAATAATTCATTTTGAGAAATTTGAACAGTATGATGATGAGTATTTAGATAACGTTGCATGATTTTTACAAAATCACTATCTTTGGTTTGTTGATAAATATTTGCTTTAAAATCTTGATCATTTCCTAAATAATCAATGGAATAAGTATGAAGATTAGGTAGATGATCATGTGCAATTTTTGTTAAAATGCTAGAGTCTATTCCTCCTGATAACATAGAGCAAATAGGGACATCTGATACAAGTTGTCTTGTGCAAGCGTCTGTTACAAGATCATGAATTTTTAAAATGGCTTGTTCTTCTGTATCATGAAATTCTTGTTTTTCTAAATCCCAATAACGTTTGGCTAAAAATTTACGATTTTTAAAAATGGCATAATGACCTGCTTTTAATTCATAAATATTTTTAAAATAAGTTTTTCCTGGGGTATGAGCAGGCCCTAATGCAATCATTTCTAAAAGTCCTTCTTGTGTAAGTATTGGCTCTACATCAGGGTGTGCAAGAATTGCTTTTATTTCAGATCCAAATATAAAAGACCTAGGTTGTAAACTATAAAATAATGGTTTAATTCCTAGACGATCTCTTGCCATAAATAAACTATTTTCTTTTTGGTTATAAATGACAAAAGAAAAAATTCCGTTTAATAAAGCTAAACATTTTTCTTGGTATTCTATAAAAGCAGTTAATACTACTTCGGTATCACACGAAGTTTGAAAAGTATATCCTTTTTCTAGTAAGTTCTGACGAACTTCTTTTGTATTATATAATTCTCCATTATATATAATGGTATAAAGGGTATGATCTTTTTCTATTTGCATAGGTTGTACCCCATTTTTAACATCAATAATGCTTAATCTACTATGTGCCAAAGCAAGTTGTTTATGTATATAAATGTGTTGCTCATTAGGCCCTCTTTTAAATAATGTTTCATTCATTTTTGATATTATTTTATCATTTTCTATTTTTTGTTCGTAGTTAACATAACCACAAAATCCACACATAAACTCACCTCTGTTATATTATATAAAATATAGTATGATGATGTGATCAAAATTTATACACAAATGCATATTTTCGCTTTTTGCAAATATTTCATTCTTATGTCTTTTTTTCGCCTAAAATGCTTGAAAAAGTATATACTTTATAGTAAGATATTGATATATTGAGGTGTTGATATGGAAAATAAGGGGTGGCAAAAAAGAGGAGTAAGTATGATCTTACTACTAATTATCATTGTGTCTATTTTCGTTATTTTAATCATTACAATGTTTTTTCTAGATAATAAAAATTATATGAAACAGACAGAAGAAGAATATTTTAAGTCAAGCGTAATTGCTTATCAAGATGAAATTGATAAATACGTAACAGCAGAACTAAAAAATAAAGAGAGTAATTTTAATAAAAAAGAGTTTTTTGTAAATGGGGATCAGTTAAGAAATGTGATTCCTTATATTAAAGAAGAGGATATGGCAAAATTTGAAATTAGAAAAGGGGAATTATTTTATATCGGTACAGATGAAAATGAACAAGAATGGACAAATGAAGCATTAGAAAAGGAGTAAAAATATATGAGAATGTATGAAATTATTGAAAAGAAAAGAGATAAAAAGGAGTTAAGTAAAGCAGAAATTGATTATTTTATCACCAAGTATAGTCAAGATGAAATACCTGATTATCAAGTTTCTGCTTTGTTAATGGCAATTTATTTAAATGGACTTACTAGAGAAGAATTATTTCATTTAACTTATGCAATGGCACATTCTTCTAAAATGCTAGATTTAAGTGAGATTAAAGTGCCAGGTAAGTATATCGTAGACAAACATTCTACAGGAGGAGTAGGAGATAAAGTAACATTAATTGTACTTCCAATTGTAGCTGCATTAGGAGTAGGCGTTTGCAAAATGTCAGGAAAAGGACTTGGGTTTACAGGAGGAACTGCGGATAAATTAGAATCTATTGAAGGATACCAGATTTCCATTCCTATTGAAAAAGCCATTCGTCAGGTACAAGATATTGGACTATGCCTTATTTCACAAAGTAATGAACTAGCCATTGCAGATAAAAAACTATATGCACTACGTGATTTAACCGCAACGGTAGAATCCATTCCTTTAATTGCTTCTTCTATTATGAGTAAAAAACTTGCTTCTGGTGTGGATAAGATTTTGTTAGATGTAACAGTTGGAAGTGGCGCTTTTATGAAAGATTTAGAAAGTGCTAAAAAACTTGCTAAGACAATGGTTGCAATTGGAAAAGACGCACATGTAGAAACCAAGGCAGTTATTACTTCTATGGCAGAACCACTAGGAAGAAACGTAGGAAATGCATTAGAAGTTAAAGAGGCGATTTCTTTCTTGCTTGCCGATGAAAATACACTTATGAGTGATGAAATGGCAGATATAAGAGAAGTGGTGTTTACTATTGCTGCACAAATGATTAGCATGTCTGGAATTTGTGAGGATATTGAGCAAAATAAAAAAGATATCGCAAGAGTGATTTTATCTGGAGAGGCTTATGGAAAATTAATTGAGCTTATTCAGGCACAAGGTGGAAAAACAGAGTCTGTTTATGTCGATTGGTTAGGAAAAAATGTAGAGTTTCCAGTTTTAAAAGAACAAGTAACCTTTATGAAAGAAATCCATGCCCAAAGTACAGGCTATATTGTTTCTATTGATAGTAAAAGAATAGGAGAAGCTTTGGTTTGTCTTGGTGGTGGAAGAAAGAAAAAAGACGATGTCATTGATTATGCAGTTGGTTTTGAGTTTAATAAAAAAGTAGGCGATAAAGTAAAAGAGGGAGATGTTGTTTTAAGGGTTCTATATAATGATAAACAATATTTTGAGGATGCATTTTCGTATATAGAGGACGCCATTTATATTGAAGCAATTGAAGCACGTGTGGCAAAATCTTTAAAAGCAAAACCTCATGTATTAGATATGATTGGAGAGATTGACTTATAATGGATAAAAAAGAAAAAGTGTATGCCTTTTTTAAAGATTTAAATATTCCTTATACAGTAGTAAGTCATCTAGCGATTTTTAGTGAAAAGGATGATGTAGAAATTCATACAGAAGGTGAGATTTGCAAAAATTTATTTTTAAAAGATCGTCATCAAGAGGAAAAGTTTTATCTTGTATGTTTACCGCTTCAT
Organism: uncultured Clostridia bacterium; assembly: GCA_944386605.1. Taxonomy (GTDB): domain Bacteria; phylum Bacillota; class Clostridia; order TANB77; family CAG-465; genus CAG-465. The sequence goes on from CALXBS010000037.1 coordinate 11,979, forward strand.
AAAAGAGCCAATATCAAGAAAGTAGAACAAGAGCTAGGAGTTAAAAAACTAAGTTTTGGAAATGAACAAGAACTACTAAGAGAGTTAAATATTACGCCTGGTTCTGTTTCTATTTTAAATGTAATTGAAGCACCACATACGCAAGTAGAATTTTTGTTAGATGAGGAATTAAAGAATTTAGAGAAAGTGTGTTTTCATCCAAATGATAATACAGCAAGTATTAGTTTTTGTTCGCGAGATTTAGACAAAATTCTGCAGTATTATCATGTAAAATATCGTTATATTCATGTGTAGAAAGGAAAGAAAATGAGAATTATTGCAGGAAAGTATAAAGCAAAAAAAATCATAGGGCCTAAAACAGAGAATACAAGACCCACATTAGACAGAGTAAAAGAAGCGTTATTTTCCATTATTACACCATGGATTTTAAATGCAAATGTCCTAGATTTATTTTCTGGAACAGGAAATTTAGGTTTAGAAGCGTTAAGTAGGGGTGCAAAGTTTGCATGGCTTAATGATAAAGATGGAGAAAGTATATCGATTATTGCTAAAAATGTGAAGTTGACTCAGGCTGAGAATTGTGTTAAAATAACAAGGAAAGATTATACAAAATGTTTGGCTCAGATCGAATCTTTAGAAATGAACTTTGATGTGATATTTTTAGATCCTCCTTATGACAGCTTTTTAGGTATCCATGCTTTAGAATGGATTTCAAAGGAAAAAGGAAAAATTTTATCACCAGAAGGGATTATTGTATATGAAACAGATAAAAGTTTTATGAAAAAGATAGAAAGTAGCAAAAATCCAGATATTTTAAATAGCTTTGAACATCTAGAAAAAATTGATCAGAGAAGTTATGGAAATGTGATTTTAATGTTGTATAAGTGGAGGTAATATAAATGGAAATTTTTACGTTGTTAGAAAATTTAGAAGAATTGATGGAATCAGGTCAAAAAGTACCTTTTTCAACTAAGGTTATGGTAGATATTGAGGAATTTCGCGAAGTAATGGAAGAAATTAAATTAAAACTTCCTGATGAATTAAAGCAAGCTAAGTGGGTAAAAGAAGAAAGACAAAGAATTATGTCCGATGCAGAAAAAGAAGCAAATAATTTATTAAAAGAGGCAGAAGGAAAAATTATTAACATGGTGGATGAACATGTAATTACCCAGCAAGCTTTGGCACAAAAAGAAGAAATTATTGAAAATGCAAATAAAATTTCTAAGGAAATCAGTATTGGTACTCGTGAATATGCAGATTCTTTGCTTGCAAAAGTAGAAGATGTTTTAAGAGAAACAATTGATTTAATTCATAATAATCGAAAAGAGTTAAAATAATTTTCGTATATAATAGAGGTTGAGAGAAATGGGAAGAAAAAAAGGTGGAAAGAATAGAAAAAGAAGAACAAGAAAAGGAAGTACTACCATTGGAAATGATATGCTAGGTGGAATTTTTATCATCGTAGGAATTATCCTATTTGTTTTTCTTGCTTTTTCAAATATTGGTTTTTTACCCAATATGATTAAAAGTGTATTTAGAGGATTTTTAGGAATTTTTTCTTTAATTTTCCCAATAGTCCTTATGTTTGTTGGTGGACATTTAATTATGTCAAATGATAAAATTAATCCAACAGGTGAAATTATCAAAGGAAGCTTAATTACCGTATTACTAGCGTCTGTTGTGGCTTCTTTTGTAACAGGAAATTTAAATTTTACAGAAAATCCTGTAAAGTTTATGGTAGAAGGATATAATACAGGAGTAGCTGGTAGCAATATTTCTGGTATGTTAGGTGTTACAATAGCTGGAATTGTTAGTAATTTAATTGGATTACTTGCTACAAGAATTTCTTTAGTTTTAATTACATTTATTACGATTTTGCTTGTCTTCAATATTTCCTTTAAAGAGTTTTTTGAAGCTATTCGTAATGTATGTTTGTTTGTAGTTAGATTTTGTCAAAATTCATTTGCAATTTTGTTTAGAAATGATGAGGAAGCAGAAGAATATGATGAATTTGGAGAGCCAAAATTAAGTAAAAAAGAGAGAAAACAACAACTTGAAAAGGCGCAAAAAATGGAAGAAACAGGAAGCAAACATCCTGAAGAAGGTTTGCGTATGAATGCAGAACAAATTGAATTTGATTTTAATAAATTAGGTGGAAAGCCAACAGAGGCAGAAATTCAAGGAAAACAAAAAAGAGATGAATTCTTTAAAGCACAAAGGGAAGAAAAAGAAGATAAAAATATTAAAGAAGTACTAACACTAGATCATACCAAACATGTAGAAGAAGATCATTATATTTTCCCACCAATTGATTTATTAAGTGAACCAAAAGGCGGAGAAGTATTTGATAGAAAAGCTATTCATGCTACTGCTATCAGACTTCAAAAAACATTAGCAAGTTTTGGCGTAGAAGCAAAAGTAACCAATATTACCAAAGGTCCTACTGTTACACGTTATGAGTTAACACCAAACATTGGTGTAAAGGTAAGTAAAATAGTTAATTTAACCGATGATATTGCTTTAAATTTAGCTGCAAAAAGTATTCGTATGGAAGCTCCTATTCCAGGAAAAGCAGCGGTTGGAATTGAAATTCCTAATGAAGTTACAGAATCTGTCTTTTTAAGGGAAGTCATTGATTCGGATGTATTTGAAAAAAATAATTCTAAGCTTGCTTATGCTCTTGGAAAAAATGTAGCTGGCGAAATTGTAGTAGGAGATATTTCAAAAATGCCTCATATGCTAATTGCTGGATCTACTGGATCAGGTAAGAGTGTATGTATCAATTCTTTAATTGTCTCTATTTTATACAAATCAAAACCTAGTGAAGTAAAGATGATTTTGGTAGACCCTAAAATGGTAGAGCTTTCTGTATATAACGGAATACCACATTTATTAATTCCAGTGGTTACAGATCCAAAAAAAGCTGCTGGAGCACTTAATTGGGCAGTACAAGAAATGGTAAATAGGTACAATTTATTTGCTTCTAAAGGTGTAAAAGATATTAAAGGATATA
>CALXBS010000038.1 GCA_944386605.1 uncultured Clostridia bacterium
GTATCAATAACAAGACCATCAAATACATATTTTCCTTCTTTTTTTTTTTTTTTTGAAGAATTTTGAGAACGCTTTAAAATAGCAGTTATTCTTGCCATCAATTCTTTTGGACTAAATGGTTTTACTACATAATCATCAATTCCAATTTCAAATCCAAATAATTTATCGTATTCTTCTCCACGTGCAGATAGCATAATCACAGGAATATTTTTAGACTTTCTAATTTCCTTTACTGCTGAAAATCCGTCTAATCTTGGCATCATGATATCCATAATAATCATGTCAAAATCCTGTTCTTTGCAAAGATTTACTGCCTCCATTCCATCACTTGCCTCTACTGTTTCATAGCCTTCAAATTCGGCATATTCTCTAATAACATTTCTAATTTTTTCTTCATCATCTACAACTAATAATCGCATAAAAAATCCTCCTAAACATAGTTTAACATAAAAATGTGATAATTTTATGAATTTTTGTATTTTTCATTATTATATTATAATAGCAATCATTAGTCAATTAGATTTTACATAACAAAAAAAGAAAACATTGTCACAACAACGTTTTCTTTTTATGATGGAGGCGACTATCAGATTTGAACTGATGATCAGGCTTTTGCAGAGCCGTGCCTTACCACTTGGCTAAGTCGCCTTTAATAAATAGTATTCTAGAATAAAAAAAATATTCCACATGAGTACGTAAAATATTATAGCTTAAAAAAAATATTTTGTCAATACTTATACAAACTTTTCTTCTTTGTATTTGTCAAAAGCCTTTCTTAAAGCTATTTTTCTAGAATATCCAGCAATTACTTCATAACGATACACATACTCCCGAAAAATATATGGATCTATTTTCTCCAAATGAAACGTAGTAAAATTAATTTCTTGAATTCCTACTTCTTTTAATTCTTCTAATAACTGCATTCCAGTTGGATAACTCTTTTGCTCCTTTTCTTCTTTTAAAAGGAAATAAAAAACATGACACATTAGTTGTAATAAAAAAAGAATCAAACAAAAGCGCATTTTTATACCTCCACTTCGATTAATTTTTTCTAATCTTAGTGTACTTTATTCTTTTCTCTACCTAGAAATTTCTTTAGCTTTATAAATTACTTGTTTTTATTATACCATATTTGTCAAAGATTCTATTCACAAAAAAAAATCAACCCTTACTGGATTGATTCTAATGGAGCGGGAAGCGGGGCTCAAACCCGTGACCTTCGCCTTGGCAAGGCGACGCTCTATCAACTGAGCTATTCCCGCATTGGTGGTCAGAGACGGGATCGAACCGCCGACACGAGGATTTTCAGTCCTCTGCTCTACCGACTGAGCTATCTGACCAAAACAAAAAAAATGGCGACCTGGATGGGGCTCGAACCCACGACCTCTAGCGTGACAGGCTAGCGTTCTAACCAACTGAACTACCAGGCCAAAAAAGTGGTGGGCACTACAGGGCTCGAACCTGTGACCCCCTGCTTGTAAGGCAGATGCTCTCCCAACTGAGCTAAGCGCCCACTTCCTGTTGACAAGTATAATTATAACTTATAAAAAACATTTTGTCAACAGTTTTTTTAAATTTTTTTAGATATTTTTTTACCTATTTTTTATTGGTATTTTCGGCATTTAGTATTATGTCATCTATACGTAAACGATAGGTGCCATAATTGTTTAAAACCTCTTCTGCAAGCTCTTGTTCCATTTTCTTAAATAAGAAATCTCCTTGAATTTTATCTGCTCCACTATTAATTGTTTTTACCAATTTTTTATCATCATCAATTCTTCCTACTACTACTTTTAATTTTAAATCATGTGCCAATTTTATAATATCTGGAAATACTTCTGATTTAAAATTTGCTTCATCCGAAATAAACTCAGAAGAAATTTTTATTTCATCAATTGATAGCATATTTAAAAGTTGTAAACTCTCGTATTTTATTTCAAAACTATTGATAATAATTTCAGCTCCATTTTGTTTTAGTTTTTCAAACATCTTACGGTAGCTTTCCATATTTTTCATTTCTAGTGGATTTACTAACTCAAGTTGAACTTCTCCAGCCTCTAAATGATGACTAGAAATAATTTCACAAAGCCTATCTACAAATGCCTCTTTACTAACATGTTTGTTAGAAATATTTACTGCAATTTGTATATTTTTAAATCCTTTTTCTTTAAATTCATTTAATTTATCACATACCAAATTTAATACATATTGATCTAATTTGATAATAAGCGCCATCTCTTCTGCTTGACTAATAAAATAAGAAGAAGGTAATTTTCCAAGTGTTGGATGATTCCAATAAAGTAAAGTTTCAAAGCAAATTTTACTTGTATCTTTTACATTAATTCGTGGTTGTAAACAAATACCAAATTCACCATTATCATAAGCTTTTCTTAAATCCATTTCCATTTTGGTCTTATTTTCAAGCCTTGCTTTTAAGGTCTTATTATGAAAATAATAACTATTTTTTCCATGTTCCTTTATATAATACATAGCGTCATCTGCATACATAATTAATTGTTGCCTATCTTCTGCGTCTTCTGGATAAATCGATACTCCTAAACTATATTCTAATACAATATTAGAATGATCAATAGAAATTGGAACCGACAAATCTTCCTTTAAATGATCTAAAACATTAGTAACATCTTCTGTTGTATTAATATCTTTAATAATAATGGCAAATTCATCGCCACCAAGTCGATAAGCAGTTGCATTCTTAGGAAGTTTTTCTTCAAAAAGATTCGATAAAGCAATCAAAAGTTTATCCCCAGCGTCATGCCCCATAGAATCGTTAATCTGTTTAAAGCCATCTAAATCCATAAAACATACTGCAAACTTCTTTTTCTTCTTAATTAATTTATCCATAACAGAAAATAATAAATAACGATTTCCTCTTCCTGTTAATTGGTCTGTGAATGCTTGTTTTTTTACACTCTTATCTTCTTTTAATCTTCCAAGTGTTAGTAAACGATAAACAAGCATTCCAATTAATATAAAAATTGCACTTTCAAATATCTTTGTAAATATTGGTAGTAATAACTCACTATTAAAGTTCAAAACATATCACACCTTTTCTATTTTTTAGAATCTAAAACGATATTTACGATTTTAGATTTTATAACAATTACTTTTTTAATAGCTCTATTTTGGGCAAATTGTTCAAATTTTTCATGTTCTAATGCAATTTGTTCAATTTCTTTTTCATCTGCATTAAGAGGAACTTCAATTTTATATTTTACGGCACCATTGATTTGAACTGGAAGTTCAATTTGTTCTGTAATAATCTTAGTAGGATCATATGTTGGCCATTTAGACTCAAATATATGACCTTCAAATCCAAGTCTTTCCCATAATTCCTCTGTTACATGAGGTGCTACTGGATTTAAAATTTGAAGCAATGGAGCAACATATTTTTTACTAATTTTTTCTTGTTTATATAACACATTAACATAAGACATCATAGCAGCAATAGCAGTATTATATTTCATATCCTCATAATCTTCTGTTACTTTTTTGATTGTTTTATTTAATTCACGTTCTAACTCTTCTATTATAATATCTTCATCTACGACCAAATTTTCTAATCTCATAATTCGATCTAAGAATTTTTTAGCACCTTTTACACCATTTTCAGACCAAGGAGCTGGTAATGAATACTCCCCTATAAACATAATATACGTTCTTAAAGTATCCGCACCATATGCCTTTACAATATCATCTGGATTTACTACATTTCCTTTTGATTTAGACATTTTTTCACCATTTGGTCCTAAAATTAATCCTTGCGCAGTTCTCTTCATATATGGTTCTTTTGTAGGTACTACACCGATATCATATAAAAATCTATGCCAAAATCTTGAATAAATCAAATGACGTGTTACATGCTCCATACCACCATTGTACCAGTCAACACATTTCCAATAATCCAAAGCTTCTTTACCCGCAAAAGCCTCTTTATTTTGAGGATCCATATATCTTAAGAAATACCAACTTGATCCTGCCCATTGAGGCATGGTATCTGTTTCTCTTTTTGCTTTTCCTCCACAATGTGGACATGTCGTATTTACCCAGCTATCAATATTTGCAAGTGGAGACTCCCCATTTTCACCAGGAACAAAGTTATCTACTTCTGGAAGGGTTAATGGCAACTCTTCTTCCGGTAAAGCAACCAAACCACATTTTTCACATTTTACAATTGGAACAGGCTCTCCCCAATATCTTTGTCTTGCAAAAGCCCAATCTTTCATATGGTAATTTTTTCTTTTTCTACCAATATGGTGTTCCTCAATGTAACGAATTGCTTCTTCTTTTGCTTGATTTACTTCTAATCCATTTAAGAAGCCAGAATTTACCATTTTTCCATTATCTATATCAATATATGGTCTTTCATTTAATAACATATCTGCCATGAAATTTTGAGCGTCTAAATTAATATTACTTGCTAAATTTTCAGCAGAAACCCATCTATAATTATGAAATTTGGTTTCTTCATAATTGGTTGGAATTTGATTTTCATCTGCAAGCTCAATATAAACAGGATATTGTGTAGTATATCGATTGACATTTTTATGTGCTGCATAAAAATCATTATAAGAAATAGCATTAAAAGCATACGCATTTTTTACATTTGTATAACCTGTTTCTTCAATCATTTCACGAATAGCAGCTTCTACAGGAGTTTCTCCTTCTTTAATTCCTCCCATGACAAAGGTTTTCCATCCATATTCTGCTTTCCAATCTAATACCAAATATTTATTCTCTGTTGGATGTTTGATGATGGCAATAGCTACATTTCTTTTGGTATCTTGAACATTTTCTCTTAGCTTATCTTTATCTTCAGGAACAAAATGTGGAGAAACCACTTGTACAACATCAATTCCAAATTTTTTCGCAAATTCAAAGTCTCTTGTATCATGTGCAGGAACAGCCATAATAGCACCTGTACCATATCCCATCATAACATAATCCGTTACCCAAAGTGGTACAATTTTTCCTGTAACAGGATTTAATACTTTTAATCCATATACTTCTACTCCTGTTTTATCTTTTGCAAGCTCCACTCTTTCAAATTCAGATTTTTTCTTTGCTTTTTTCTGATATTCTACAATCTCATCATAATTTTCTATTCTATCTTTATATTTTTCCAAGATAGGATGTTCTGGTGCAATTGCCATATAAGTAACACCAAAAATAGTATCGGGTCTTGTTGTATAAACTGTTAAAATATCATCTGTTCCATCAATTACAAAATCAATTTCTGCGCCATAAGATCTTCCTATCCAATTTTCTTGTTCTAAACGAACTCTAGGATGAAAATTTACTTCATCTAGTCCATCTAATAACTTATCTGCATAATCTGTAATTTTTAACATCCATACTTCTTTTTCTTTTTGAACAATCTCACTATCACATCTATCACATTTTCCGCCTTGAGATTCTTCATTTGCAAGAATACATCTACAATTAGGGCAATAATTTACATAAGTTTTTGATTTGTAAGCAAGTCCTTTTTCAAATAATTTTAAAAAGATCCATTGTGTCCATTTATAATAATTTGGATCTGTAGTATCCACTACTCGATCCCAATCAAAAGAAAAACCAACAGATTTTAATTGTTTTGTAAAAGTTGCTATATTTTGATCTGTTACAATTCTTGGATGAATTCCTGTCTTGATCGCATAGTTTTCTGTAGGAAGCCCAAATGCATCAAAACCAATTGGAAATAACACATTATATCCTTCCATTCTTCTTTTTCTAGAAATAACATCTAATCCCATATATGCTCTAATATGTCCTACATGCATTCCAGCACCAGATGGATATGGAAATTCTACCAAAGCATAAAATTTTTCTTTTGTCTTATCTATTTCAGCATGAAAGCAACCACTTTCTTCCCATACTTTTTGCCATTTACTATCTATTTTTTTATCATACATAAACATTCTCTCCTTTTATCTATATTTTTGATATTGTCTTTTGATAAATCCATCTGTCATACCAGACAAATAATCAATTACTTTTTGTTCTAAAGGTGTTGTCTCTAAATACGCCTTTGTCATGTTATTTAAAAAAACTGGATATATATCATTTTCCTCTTCTTGATTTGTTAAAGCTTTTTCATAAACTTGATATAATGTATAAAATATTTCTTCACATTCTTTCTTTTCACTCTCATCTAAAGCAAATTGATAAATGTTTTCATAATTAAATGCCTTCAAGTCATAAACTGCTTGATAAACATTTTTAGACATAGATATATAAGGTTTATCATAACTTTCTTGAATGACATCCAAAATAATAGAATTCATAATTTCATTATTAGAACATCCTAAATTTTCTTGAATAAAATCTGGTAATTTCTTCATATCTATTTTTCCTAATCGTTTTGCGTCATCTAAGTCTTTCCCTAAATACCCAATTAAATCTGCAATTCTAACAATGCACCCTTCTAATGTCATCGGACGCAATTTTTTAATTTTACTTTCATCTTGTAAACACATTTCATATTCTTGCAAGAAATCATTATAATCTTTTTTTACGGGCTCATATTTTTCTTTTACCAGTTCACCATTATGACACATAATTCCATCCAATACTTGTAATGTTAAATTAGCACCTCTACCATTTTTTTCTAATGAAGAAAAAACTCTAACACTATTTAAATTATGTGCAAAACATTTCCCTGTTTTTTCCTTTGCAATTTTATTTAAAATATGTTCCCCTACATGTCCAAAAGGTGAATGCCCAATATCATGTCCTAAAGCAATTGCCTCTGTTAAATCTTCATTTAAAGATAAAGCTCTTGCAATTGTACGACCTGCTCTACTTACAAATTGTACATGTGTCATTCGAGTAGAAATATTGTCATTTCCAATTTCTGTATAGACTTGTGTCTTATCCAAATATCTTGTATAAGATAAAGCATGTATGATTCTATCGATATCACGTGCAAAACTAAGCCTAATATCTCCTGTTTCTTCTCTTACACGAAAAGCAGAACAAGAAGGACAAGCATACTTACTCAAATGCTTTTCTTTTTCTTCCTCTTTTTGTATGATTTCACTAAAAATATCCATACCATTCTCCTATTGATTACAAAAATAAATTTAATCCTTTTTCAATACATTTTACTTCTAAAGGAAATTGAGGTCCAAAATCCCCATCTACATCTGGATTATCGCATTTTCCTTTTAAACGACTAATTTTAATCCATTTTTCTTTTAAATAAATAATATTTTCATCTTCTAAAGTATTTCCAGCAAATATCTTCCCGGCAAGAATTCCAACTTCATGAAAGCTACAATTTTTAACAATCATAATATCTAGTAAACCATCTTGAATACTAGAATTATCTGTAAATTTATCAATTCCCCCAACACTACTCCCATTAAAAATCAAAAACAAATTGATTTTTTCAATCATAATATCGGTTTCTGTTTCTATTTTGACACTAAAAGGTCGAAACTTAAATAACTCTTTTGCACCTGTTATAAAGTAAGAAGCTTTCCCAAAAGTATTTTTTAACTTCTTATCTGCTCGAATAGAAGTATTGGTAAAAAGTCCTGCTGAACAAACATTAATAAAATATTTATCATTGACAAGCCCCACATCAATCGGCTGAATATTTTTGGTTAAAATCTTATCAACACATTCTGAAAAGTTATTAGGCATTTTAATATGTCTTGCAAAATCATTAGAAGTTCCTGCTGGAATAATTCCTAGAGGAGTTTTAATTTGATTTTTCATCATCACATTTACCACACGGTTAATGGTACCATCTCCACCTGCTACAACAATTCCATATAAATCTTCTTTATCAGAATCTTTTAAATATTCATATAAATTTGTTTTATTTCCTGCTCTAAAAACAGATACTTCAAAATCGTTTTGCATAAATTTTTCTATAATAGGATCTAAAAAATAACGAAACTTACTTTGACCCGCTCCTGAATTATAGATTAATTTTATTTTTTTCATTTCATCACCACATTAATAGTTATATTATATTATATTATGAGCAAATTTTCAAGAAAAGAAGGCATAATAATATCATTTTATCCTTCAAATAAAGAGAAATATAAGCCATATATAAAATATGACCTATCTCTTTTCTTTATTCACTTTGACTTGTCATCTGTACTTCTCCAACCTCTGTATAATTATCTACATAAAATTCTTTTACCCTACGCTTTGTAACCAAAGACATAAATTTGGTATCATAATTATATAAATAAACGCCCATTTCACGATTTATTTTATAAAAAATCGTATTATCCACATTTTGTAAAATTTCTACGGCAACAGAAATGACTTTGGAAGTCTCTTTGGTTTCTAGATTAATTTTCCATAATGTATTTCCATCTTGCACATTAATAAAATATAGTTCATTTTGATTAATAAACATATATTTAGAGCCATCTACTTCTTTAATGTCTCCTTTATCTGATTTTCCAACAATATCTGCTAACTTTTGAAGTTGATTACCATCTTTGCCAATTTCATAAATTTTATTTTCATCATTTTTGTTGATAAAATAAATTTTAGTATCATCTTGAATCATATAAGAAACATTTGCATCAGTAGCCATTTCAAATTTATTTTCACCATTTTTATCAAATCGAACAATAATTTTTTTTGTTTTATCATCTCTTACAACAAAAACATAATTACTATCTACTAATATTTCATAAGCATCTACTACATCAAAATCTTTGATTTCTTTTGTATTAATATCATATGATTTTACTCTTTTTTCATCTCGTGTAATAAAATAAATCATATGATCTTTTAAAACATATTTTAAAACATTGTTTTCAATGAGCATTTCAAACTCATTGGTACTTCTACTAAGCCTATAAATCCCCTCTTCTTTTATGCCATAAATATAATCCTTTGTTACTGTAATTTCTGATAATCCACTATTGGTATAGATAGACTGTTCTGTAAATCCATTAGAATGTATACTACTTAAAGAATAAACTGGATCATACGTATATCCTTCTGTAACAAAGAATATATTATATACTTTTTGTGCTTCTAATTCTTCTCCAGCACTATATTTAAAATTATTATATCTTTTATAAACATATACTTGTATCATAATATATATAATCAAAAGAGCAAAAATTCCAATCATAATATAAGTGATTTTGCTTCTTTTTTGTAAACTTTTTGTATTTTTCTTTTTTCTTTTCAAATATTCTTTTCTTGTTAATTCTTCATCTGCTTCCAACTGTATCCTTTGCATGGTTCCAACCTCTCTCTTCATTTGTATTCTTACAAAACATTATATAATAATTCTTAACGTTTGTAAACCAAATAAAATCATTTTCTAAAAATTTCTATCAAGAAATTTCTTTTGTCTACCATTAAGATAAGTTTACCAGTATTATTCACCCATACTGATTTTTCTAGTATCTAATTTATTGATCATATAGGCTGGCAAATAAGAAAATAAAAAAGCAAATATTCCTACCACAAAAAGCGGCAAAATAGGTGGAAAATAGGAAAGGAATGGATATAGTTTTAAAATATTATCTGGTAAAGCAGTCAGCATAATATAGTTTGTATGGAATATAACATTACCAATATTTACTAAAATAACATAAAGAACACCTATCAAAAATGCTTTTAACATATATTTTGCTTCCACTTTATATTCTAATACAAATAATAAATAAAGACTTGTTAGTAACATAACATGATGACAAATGATAAATTGCCAAAATTCATATGTGTCATAAGTAAACCTAAGATCTGACCAAATAATAGCAGGTATAGGACCAATAAAAGTAAAAAAGTACACATATTGATATAGATTTCTATCCCCTTTATAAAGTACATAAATCATAAAAAAATTCGTTACAAAACAAATATGCAAAGGTAAATCCTCCAAAACATTAAATGTTCTAGTTACAAAAAGCCCTAAATAATAAATGATCATATTAAGTAGTAAAATAGTTGCCATGATAATCCTTATATTTTCTTTATATTTAAACTTTTTTAAAGAATTTCTAAATAGGAATAAAGCAATACCACAAATTACCAAAGAAGCAATTAAAAATATATGCAAATGATTAAATAAATGAAAACTAGTACTCCCTATTCCAGCAAAAAAACGATACATATCATCCCTCCATTATTTTTTATAGTATACTACTTTATTTGACAATTTTCTACTACTTACTCAAATAAAAAGAATCCTAAAAGAAAAATCTTCTAGAATTCTTATTTTCCTAAACAGCTTCTTCAACAGAGTATAATTTTGCATGTAAAACAATTCTTCTTAAACTGTCACTTGTACAAGTAGATAGTGTAATAATTTTATCTTGACCAAAAACAGGAACATTAAAATCAATTAAAGATCTATTTTTTAAGGCGTTAACAAACTCTCCAAAATCTTCATCATCATAAAATACGGTTGTTAAATAATAATCTTCTGGATCCACTATATAAGTTGAAAATACTTTATAGACTCTTGTTTTATCTTTCGTATAAATATATACATCAATATCATTTCCATAACTACCATTTACAATATTTTCTAAATCTGCAAACATTAACCCACTTGTGATATTATGTCCATAAAGAATTGTATTTCGATCTGTAAACTCTCCAGAATTCCTATAATCCATAAATGGCCATCCAAACCAGCTATAATTTCCATCAATTGATCTTCTTAAATAATAATCATTATCACCTGCTTGCAAAATAGAATAATCAATACTAGTTCCTTTAATATTAATCCATCCTACCACATCACTATTAATTTGTTCTAACTTATCAAAATCAATTCCAAAAGTAGCCCCCATATTTTCTAACTGAGTATTGGGTTCTACCTTAACACTATTACTAACTTCATTTATTTTTTCATTACTTTTTTGATTTGTAATTAACCAATTGGTAAGTACCGTTCCAGAATATCCTAATGCTATAAAACATACAATTAAAAGGATATACATAAATAGATTTACAATAATTTTCTTGGCACTTTTTTTCTTTTTTACTTTTTCTGTTTTTTTCTCTTGATTTTCATCCATATGATCAACCTCTAACATATATTATATACCAAATTTAAAAATAAAGTCAATAAATTTCTCATAAGCTACAAAATGTTTTCTTTTGGTTTATTTTTTTCCTTTTACAAACTTTCTATATCTTTTCTATTTAACAAAACAGTTGCTCCTTCTTGAATTAAATAATTAGAAAAATAATGTTGTTTATAAAATATATTTCCTGGAACAACCAGTATTTCTTTTCCCTGTTCTATAAAGTATTCTACCATCTCTTTAACCTCTTTATTATATTCTGACTCAATCATAAAAAAATAATCCACCAAATCCAATAAAATTTTAGATAAATTCCACTCATAAGGAATGATAAAGCTTGGACTTGTACTTTCATAATGCTCTAAAGAAAAAATATCTTTTTGAACCAAAAGAATATCAACATCCTCTTCTTGCCCTATCCACAAAAATTTATCTTTTAAAGCTGGTTTAAAATACTGTTTTACTTTTTTGGCAAAACTAGATAAATCTTTTTGCAAAAGAAATATTTTTTTCTTCTTACAAAATTGCTCTAACATTTGTATATCTCCTTTATAAAAAAGAGCAAAAGGTACAAAATGACTTGCATATAAACTTTTGGGATAATATTTGGAATCAATTGAAATAATCTGAATACAAGATTTCATAAAATAGGAATAAATTTTATCTGCTTTTTCTTTTATTTTTTCAGAAGTAAAAGAATCAAATAGATTTTTAGATAATAACATTTGAGACTTTTTGATAACATGATAAAAAGTTTTCTGATCTTTAGAAGAAATATATAACGCATAAACATTTTTAAAAATTTTCATTAGTTGTAAATATTGTTCATAGCTTAAATCTGGAATCAAACACAACCATAAATAATACTGTTCGATAAAACTCCCTCCTTTCTTGTCATTTTTTGTCTTTTTATCCCTAAATGGGAAAAGTACTTAGAAAAAATCTAAGTACTCTTTTTTAATATTGTCTTGCAGTATATACCATATGTTTTGCCTCTTTACCACAAATAGCACATTTGGTATCTAATTTTTCCTCTTCAAAAGGAATACATCTAATTGTAGAAGATGTTAATTCTTTAATTTTATCTTCACATTCTCTACAACCACACCACATCATTTTTACATATCCTTGTTTTTCATCAAAAATCTGTGTATATTCCTCTAGAGATTTTGCAACATAAGTATGCTTTTTCATATTTTCTTCTGCCATATGATACATATTCTCTTGAATTTCTTCTAACAAAGTAGCAACTCTTTTTTCTAGTTCATCCAAAGATACTTTTTCTTTTTCTAAAGTATCTCTTCTAAACAAAATACATTCTTGATTTTCAATATCTTTAGGACCAATTTCAATTCTTACTGGAACGCCTCTTAATTCCCAATCATTAAATTTATAACCAGGTGAACATTCCTTTCTTGTATCACTTTCTACACGAAAATGCACTTTTAATTTTTGCTCTAACTCTGCAACTTTTTCTAAAACACCTTCTTTATGTTGGGCAATTGGTACGATTACTACCTGAGTAGGTGCAATTCTAGGTGGAAGTTTTAGTCCTCTGTTATCACCATGTGTCATGATAATACCACCAATAATACGAGTAGAAATTCCCCAAGAAGTCTGATAGCAATACTGCATTTTTCCATCTTTATCTTGAAATTTAATATCAAATGCTTTTGCAAAGTGATTTCCAAAATAATGAGAAGTAGCAGATTGTAAAGCTTTTCCATCATGCATTAAAGCTTCAACAGTATAAGTAGCCTCTGCTCCAGCAAATTTTTCTTTTTCAGATTTTTGCCCCATAATCACAGGCATTGCCAAATATTCTTTACAAAAATCAGCATATAACTGATGAATTTTTAAAGTTTCTTCTTGTGCCTCTTGTGCAGTAGCATGAAGTGTATGTCCTTCTTGCCACAAAAATTCAGAGGTTCTTAAGAATGGTCTTGTTGTTTTTTCCCATCTAACAACATTTGCCCATTGATTTAATAACACAGGTAGATCTTTATGTGTTTTTACCCATTTAGCATACATTGTACAAATAATTGTTTCAGAAGTTGGTCTAATACAAAGTCTTTCATTTAATGGATTTTCTCCCCCTTGCGTAACCCAAGCTACTTCTGGTGCAAATCCTTCTACATGTTCCTTTTCCTTATTTAATAAAGATTCTGGAATTAATAAAGGGAAATAAGCATTCTTATGCCCTGTTTCTTTAAATTTTTTATCTAATACTGCCTGTATATTTTCCCATAAAGCATAACCATAAGGTCTAATCACCATAAATCCTTTTACAGGTGCATAATCTACAAGCTCTGCTTTTAAAATAATATCTGTGTACCATTTTGCAAAATCAACTTCCATATCGGTTAAGTCTTTTACAAATTCTTTATTTTCATTCATTTCCTTTCACCTCATCTAAACTAATATTTCCAATTTTCCCGTTTTTAAAATCATCTACAAAAATACGTGCTGCTTTTTCCATATCAACATTTCCTCCAGAGATTAAACATCCTCTTTTTCGGCCAATTTTTTCTAAAATATCATAATACTCTAGTTGCATATCTTCTTCGGTTAATTTATACTTTTCCATCAAGTATTTTGTATATCTTGGTATATGTATTAAATACTCAATTCCTTTACAAGCAAGTTCTTCAATTTCTAATACATCTAAATTAATATTACCAGTTAATGCTAATTTAACCCCAATATTTTCATCACTTAAATTTGGCCATAAGATTCCTGGAGTATCTAATAAATCAATATTTCCAGCAACTCTTATCCATTGTTTCCTTTTAGTAACACCCGGTTTATTTCCAACCTCTAAACGATTTTTACCGGATATTTTATTAATAATAGTGGACTTCCCGACATTGGGGATTCCCATCACCAAAACTCGATAAATAGGATTTATTTTTATTTTGCTATTTTCGTAATTGATTTGTTTACCAAGCATATAAATCATATCTATTATTTTTTTAATATCACTTGCTATTTGTGTATTAACTGCAATACATTTTATGCCCTGCTTCTCAAAATAATCCAAAAATTTTTCTGTTATAGTACTATCTGCCAAATCTTTTTTATTTAAAACAATTAACTTTTGCTTATCTTTTATCAATTCTTGAAGAAGTGGATTACTACTAGAAAAAGGTACTCTAGCGTCTAATATTTCTATAACAATATCAATTAATTTCAAATTTTCCTTTATTTCATGTTGCGCTTTGAGCATGTGCCCTGGGTACCAGTTGATTACACTTTTATGCAACCCCCCTTGTATTTCATTGTTCTTCATAAAAATTCTACTCCTTTCGCACTAAATTTTTAATTAAATCAAGTGTTTTTCCTTATATATTATACCACATTGTTTTTACTTTTTAGATACCTTTCTGCATTTTCATATTCGTCTTTATACCTAAATATTATATCTACACCTTTTTCATTATTAACAAATATATCTTTAATAAAACTATCTACAATATTTCTGTCTATCGTTTTTATTTTTCCTGTTTTTTTAAAGTTATTTATCCAATCCAAATTATAGGAATTAATTTTACTGATTTCTAAATTTTCTTTCTCCATATTTAATTTATTTATTTCATATAAATATTTTTGTTTAAAATCATCATAATCTTCTTGTGATATGAAGTCACATCGGTAGTCTTTTACCAATTCGTTTAGTAATACTTGATATTTTTCTAATTCTTTTTCTATTTCGCTTATTCTAATTTCTTTTAATTTAGCATTATACTCTACTCTTGAAACTGAAATAACATCTTCAATCTTATTACTAATATCACATACCAATTCTATATGTTGATTTAAAATTTCTAAAACAACTTCATCCAGTTCTTTTTCTTGTATATAATGTTTATTACATTGTCTGGTATTATAATAAGTGCTACA
>CALXBS010000039.1 GCA_944386605.1 uncultured Clostridia bacterium
CAATACGACCATCTTTATGATAGGATTAAAACTGTAGCGGTGATGCTTATTTTTGTGTCTGTATTTTCTACAAGTTTTAAATCCTGTTCTTCAATAATAGTAGAATCTGTTACTATTTTGATAACTTCTTGTGCCATAAGACACCACTCCTTTCCCTTCATTTACATTTATAAGAGCACTTTCAATAATTATGAAAATTTAAATCTCTTTTATGTTTTCATTATACCATAATTATGTAAATACTGTCAAGTAAATAGCATTTCGCTTTTAAAAAGAAGTTGATTTTAAATTTCGAAAATATGTAGATCACAAATAATGTATATTATTTATTTTTAACCAATAAATGAAACTTGTCACATCGTCCTCCCATTCTATCAATCAACTTCCCATTTTTGTAAACACTTATAATTTCACATTCATTACTACATCCTTTACAATCATTACCTATTGTTTGAAACTCTGTATTTTCCATATCTAAATCAAAAGGAATTTCTTCTTGCCTATCTTCTAAACTTAAGATAGCAACTCCTAACGCCCCCATTAAATGTGAATCAGGATCTACATAAATTGTTTTTTGTAAAATATCTTCAAATGCCTTTTTAACCCCTTTATTTTTACTTACTCCCCCTTGGAATACAACCATATCCTCTATTGGTTTCCCTTTAGATAAATTATTTAAATAGTTTTTAGCCACACTATTACAAAGTCCTGCAATTAAATCTTCTTTTTTATGACCTATTTGAGCCTTGTGTACTAGATCTGATTCAGCAAAAACAGTACATCTTGCTGCAATTTTTGAAGGATTTTTAGAATGCAGAGCAATGTCCCCCATTTCTTCAATTGGAACACCTAATCTTTTTGCTTGTGAAGATAAAAAAGCACCCGTACCCGCAGCACATAACGTATTCATTGCGTAATCTACCACAATTCCATCTTTTATAATAATTATTTTTGAATCCTGCCCTCCAATTTCTAGTATGGTTTTTACATTAGGATATCGCGAAAGAGTACCTATCGCATGTGCTGTGATTTCATTCTTAATTACATTTGCTTGCAAAATAGTCCCTATTAAATTCCTAGCAGAGCCTGTTGTCCCTACTCCATAAATTTTAAACTCTTCTTTTAATGCTGCTAATTGCCTCTTTAAATCCCTCACTACCTTTTTAACCGCCTCAATCGGACTTCCTTCCGTCCATAAATAAGTACTAGCAACAATCTCTTTATTCTCATCAATAACGACCGCTTTCGTGGAGATAGATCCAATATCCACTCCTATATAATACTCCTTCATTTTATCACACACTCCTTCTCTTTTTCTTCATATCTAACATATCATAAAAAGCTTCTAGTCTTGTCTTAATCCCTACTTCACTTGTTTGTGAATCAAACGTTAAATACATAATAGGGATATTTTTTTCTAAAGAAATCTTTTGCAAAATTGGCATTGCATTAATTTCAGGCATACACCCAAATGGTTTAATATGAATAATCCCATCATAGCCTTGCTCTATAAGTTCTAATGTATGTGCTACACTTTCCAGTCCATCTGCCCCTAAAGCATATGTTACATAGGGTTTTGCCAGTTTCAATAACTTTGCTTGGTTTCTTCCTTTTTCAAACAACAAATAAGA
Organism: uncultured Clostridia bacterium; assembly: GCA_944386605.1. GTDB lineage: Bacteria > Bacillota > Clostridia > TANB77 > CAG-465 > CAG-465. The sequence continues at coordinate 1,632 of CALXBS010000039.1, forward strand.
CACAGTGGTATATCTTTTAACATAACAATTCATATCAGCAAGTTCTCTCTCTAAAAAAAGGCTTGCAAACGGCTCCATAGAAGTATATAATTCTCCTACAATCCCAATTTTTAAATTCTTTTTAGAAGGATCCAAAGGAATTTCCTTTAACTTTTTAAAATATTCCTTTTTACACGCTCTTAATTCTCTTTTATTTTTAACCTTCTTTAAGCTTTCTAAAAAAGCCTCATGTAACTTTATAAAACTGCCCTTTACCTTTTCATATACTAGATTTTCCCTTACATAGGTTTCAAAATCATCTAATGCATAAATCATTTCAATTGCCACTAAAAAAGACTGAACAAAATGGGTAAAAGTAAGTTTAGGATTAATACTTTTAAACTTTTGAAACACATTTTTAACACGAATCCCCTCTGGATCTAATAATGTTATAAACAAAAAAGAATAACCTAAATCCTTTAATATCTGTTCTTGCAATTCAAAATAATACCCATAACGACATCCGCCCCCCGCTTGTATTAAAACATTAGCACCACTTTCCAGCGATTCTATATAATTTCCCATATTATACTTAAAAGGAACACAAATAAAATCAGGACTTACTCTGCTTCCTAAATCAATTGTTTCCTTACTCATTTTCTTAGGAATCAAAATCTCTGTTGTTTCTTTATCGATTAATTGCTCTAGCAGCTGATAAATAGGTACATAATAATTTCCAAGGTGCGGAAAACTAATTCTATACTTTTTCATAAACTCCACTCTTTTCTTTCTTCTTCTTCATTTTTAAAATATCCATAAAGCTTTCTAATCTTGTATATACCCCTGCCATTCCATCTTGTTCGTCTAGTATTAAATTAATACTTGGCACTTCTTTTATTTTTCTCATAGCAAGTTCATTTACCAAACAATCTGTCCCACACGGGAAAACAGATAAATACAAAATTCCATCTACTTTTTCTAAGTATTCTACAATTCCATTTAATAAATCTATATTATACTTCCAATAAATACTTTTAGAAATTGTTTCATAAGCTTTTAAATCTTTCTTGTTAAAAGAAGAACTATTTCGATCTGCAAATACCAAATGAACGCCTTCTTTTTCTAAATAGTTACAAATGGGTGCGCCAATATAATGGTCTTCATAAATATATGGATGTGCAACTACCAAAATATTCATATTTTCTTTTAAAATCTGATTATTTTGTTCTTTTAACCTTTGAAGCATAACACTTTTTTGCTTTTGTTTTGCTTTGATATAGGAAAGAATACTTTCACTGCTACTTTTCCCTAATGCTTTTCCAAGCATGATAAAAGCTTGAAGCTCCCCTTTTTTCTTATCCACATCTATATTAAGTGTAATCATTTTTTGATCAAACAGATTCTTACAAATATCATAAAGCGCATAAAATTTCACGCAAACCGTTTTTCGATTTCCAAATGTGCAAATCCTAGGAATAAAAATATAATCTATCTTCTCTTTCTTGCTTCTTTTTGCTAACTCCTCTACATGACCTAAAAAAATCTTGCTAGCCAAACACTCTTCATCAATTGCCCTTTTTATTCCATCATTTAAAGTCTGTTTGGTTGTAGGATGACTATATATTACCTCTACCTTTAATCCTTCAAAAAAACTTTCATATAATACCTTATCTTTCTTATTACACAAAGCATCCGGAATTCCTATTTTCATTTTTATCACCTAAATTTATTATTTAACAAATTTACCAATTTATACCTTAGAAAGAAAAAAGCTTTTGAAAAGCAATTATATGTATTTCACATATAATATATTTTATATATAAATAAAGTCAAAAAAAATACTAGGGTTTCCCCTAGTACTATTTGGCAAGTTCTGCTGCTCTTGTTTCACGAATAACATTAACTTTGATTTGCCCTGGATAAATCATTTCTTTTTCTATTTGATTTGCAACATTTCTTGCAAGAATCACCATAGAATCATCATCTACTTGATCCGGTTTTACAATAATTCTTACTTCTCTTCCTGCTTGTATTGCATAAGATTTTTCAACACCTGTATAAGAATCGCAAATTTCTTCTAGTTTTTGTAAACGTTTAATATAAGTGCTTACTGTTTCTCTTCTTGCACCTGGTCTGGAAGCAGAAATAATATCTGCGGTTTGTACTAGAATTGCTTCTATCGTTTTAGGTTCTGTGTCACCATGGTGAGCTTCCATTCCCCAAATAATTTCCTCTTTTTCTTTATATTTCTTTAACAATTCTATTCCTAGACTTACATGTGTTCCTTCTACATCATGATCAAATGATTTTCCAATATCATGAAATAATCCTGCTCTTTTAGCAATTGTAGGATCTAAACCTAACTCTTCAGCAAGGATTCCTGCTAAATTTGCTACTTCTATAGAATGATTTAAAACATTTTGTCCATAACTGGTTCTATATTTTAATTTTCCTAATAATTTTACTAGATCTGGATGAACATTCATCACACCTGTTTCGTATAATGCTCTTTCACCCTCTTCTTTAATGGTATTTTCTACTTCTGATTTTGCCTTTTCAATCATCTCTTCTATTTTTCCAGGATGAATTCTACCATCTGCGATCAAACGCTCTAAAGCAATTCTTGCTACTTCACGTCTAATTGGATCAAAACTTGATAATACAATGACATCTGGTGTATCATCAATGATTAAATCAATTCCAGTTAATGTTTCAATTGTTTTTATGTTTCTTCCTTCCCTACCAATGATTCTACCTTTTAAATCATCACTTGGTAATGAAACGGTTGTTACAGTAGCCTCAGAAGTATGGTCTGTAGCACATTTTTGAATAGCTCCTACTAAAAGTTCTCTTGATTTTTTATCTACTTCCTCTTTTGCCTTTTCTTGCTCTGTTCGAATATATTCAGCCACTTCTGCCTTCATCTCATCTGCTAATTTCTCCATCATACTATTTTTGGCTTCTTCTACTGTCATTTTAGCAATTTTACTAAGTTCATCAATTTCTCTTTGCTTTGCATTTTGAAGATCTTTTTCTTTTCTAGTCAATTCTTCATTTTTCTTAATAATGTTATTTTCTTTTTCTTCAATTAATGCGGCTCTTTTGTCTACAAGATCTTGTCTTTGATTAATTCTATTTTCGATATCTTGTAACTCTTTTTTTCTAAGATTTGCTTCTTTTTCAAACTCATCTTTTTTCTTTAACATTTCATCTTTTGCTTGCAATATAGCTTCTTTTTTTAGTCTTTCACCGTCAATTTTACTGTCTTCTATAATTTTTTCTGCTTGTTTTTCAGCAGATTCAACTGTAGACTCTGCAATTTTTTTTCTATACTGCATACCAATATAGAAAAATAATGCACTACCTACTACAAAAGCTATAATAGCAGTAATTACTATCTCTAACATATGCTTCCTCCTTATATTCTATTTTCAATGTTCAAATTATCTATTATGTAAAAATCACAATGATATATCTGTCAAAGGTTATGTAAATGTATAAAATCATTTTACATATACAATAAAATTATACCCTAATTTTTAAAATATATCAAGTATTTTTAAACTAAATTTTCATCAAATTATCATAAACTTTCTTTTTTACAAAATACGACAAACAAAAATCCAATTTCAAAAAAACTGAAATTGGATTTTTCACTTAAATTCTTCCTCTAAGCCTCTTTAATTTGCGAATATACTCTTCCACTCCTAACGCACTATAATCAACAATATAATTGGTAATGAGGCCTTTTTCAATCGTCAAAAAATCTTCATCTTCTCGAATCGTAAAAGCAAGAACAGGTTTTTGTGTAATTTCATTTACCATTTTTACCAGCAAATACTGTAACCGGTCACTCCCTTTATTTACCTTTTCTAAGATCTCGTTTACCGCCTCATAAAACTCTCCCGAATGAAAAGCACGTGTAGAAAACTGCCACGAACGATCCGAATGATTTTCCATATTAATTGCGTCTGTACGAGCAATAAAGCAAATAATAGAAACCAATTTTTCATAAATATTGGCTGCTCGTTTAGGTGCCTTAAACACACTTAATACAGTCTGTGCACGACATATTAACTGCATAGTTAGTACTCCTAACAAATGCGATCTCATTACCAGCATAAAAGCAGGATTAAAAGACTGTAACGCTACCTCCCCATAATGTGCATACTCATTTAACAGCTTTGCTAAATTTTTTCGATACTCAGAGTAAAGGAAAAACTTTGCCTCCTTGGCATCAATGACACATGGAACTTTTCCATGATTGTATTTTAGCGCTGTTTCTAAAAGAGCAGGTGCCTCTTCTTGGGCTTTTTGAACCATATCTTTATATTTGGTTTTCGATATTTTTATAACGCTTCCATCTTTTAAAGTAATATCATCATCATGTGCAATCACCGGAATATGATCTTTCGTCGCTCGAATATCACACTCAAAAGGAATATCATTATCTACAGAAAGAGCAATTGCTTCTATAGTATTTTGCTTAATTTCCCGCTCTAATAAATGGGAATAGCCATAAATTCCTCCATGTGATATGAAATTATTTTTTTCCAAAATGGAAAAATCTCTATTTAGTCTTTCAATAAACATAAAAGACTCCTCCTTTCAAAAATAACTATATTTTTTCTATCAAACATTAAAGTTTTAATGGTGTCAAAAAAAAGAACCAAGTATCATTATACTTGATTTCATTTTTTTTGTCAATTCCTTATGACTCTACTTTATTCCCTAAATATTTAGCGGTAAGTTCTGCTAATTTTATTTCTAAATCTGTGATCTTTTTATTTTTTTCATACGTAAATAAAATAATATTTCCAATCACCTGTGCATCTGCAATAATAGGTACAATTAATTGTGAGGTTGGAGAAGAAACTAAATCTGATTTTAAAATCGATTTTACTTCCTGATCACTGGAAAACGAAATACATCTTTCTGTCATTAATTCTCTTACCTCATCTGATATTTCTTCCCCTAAATATTTTTCTTTCTTATCACCACTAATTGCAACTACTTTATCCGTATCTGTCATACACACAATAAAATGAGATAAATCTGCTAACTCTTTTGCGTATACCTTTGCAAGTTCTATTAATTTTTCCATTGTTTGATACTTTTTCAAAATAATATAATCTTCTTCTAACAAAATTTCTAAATTTTCCTCATCCTTAATGGATAAGCTTTTTCGAATTTCTTTTGGAATCACAATTCTTCCAAGTCGATCAATTCTTCTTACAATTCCTGTTGTTTTCATATTATAACCTCCAAATTCTAGAAATAGTATCTGTATTTCTGGTTATAATATGCAAAAATTCTTAAAACATTTCATCTATTTTTTGACTTATTTTTAATAACAATACTTCTTGAAGGGTTCTTTTTTCTTTCAATAAGCTTTTTTTAATCACATCACTTAAGGCTAACAAGTTTTTCTTTTCTTCTTTTAACAACACTTTATTTTCTTGATATCTACTTTCTATTAAGCGGAGAATATTATTTAAATCATAATTAGAAATAAGGCAAAGTTTTTCATAAAGTGTTTCTACTGGATAACAAGAAAAAATAGCAATATTTTGATATTCTTTTGTCATTTTTTGATAAAAAGCAAGAATATCTGTTTCTAATAATGAAAATACTTCATTTGCTTTTTCTTTTAACAATTGCTGATAGATTTTCTTAGAAATTTCCTTTTCTTTTTTTGCCATTTCCATTAAATCTACACTTTTATACGTATCCGAAGAAAAATGAATATCTTCTAAATTCTTTAAACAAAGCTTGCTAGACTTTTGCATTCCTAAAATAAACTCTTTTTTTAGTTCTTCTTTTGTCTTGTCTAATAGTTTTTGATCTACAAAATATTCATATACCATAAATAACGGTACATAGTCATAAAAAGAAACACTACCTTCTTGAATTTCTTGATCTACCTGTGAAATAAGCAAGGTAAAGTCCTGATTACTTCCTCTTAAATACTCTCCACTTAATAACTTGCCATATTTTAATTTTTCTTCTTCCTTTTTCTCACTTAATTGCTCTATTGCCTCTTTTACTTCTTGGTTTAATTTTTTTTCATCAAAATACCTACTTCTTACATACACTTCTATAAACTTAAAAAAGTGATACGTAGAAATCGTATTTGAAAAATACGTATCCTCAAAATCTTGATAAAAATAGGTATCTTTTAATAAACTAGAAGTATAAGTTAAAAACGTATATTCTTGATTGTTTTGAATTTTTTCTAGCTTTTCTTTCATAATACTTCCTGTTTTTAATTCAAAAGAAACGGCTAATGTAAATTGCAACATGGTTTTTAAAATCTCTACAGGTACTTCTGGAAAAGCTTGCAAGGTTTCCGCAAAAATTCTTTCATAATCATTTAGTGCATGTTTTAAAATTCTTAAATTCCTCGTATTGGTTCTTTTAAAAATAGCAATCATAATAGACGTGTTTTTTTTCAAAAACTCACACAATTTTTCATGATAAGTATATTTCATAATCATGCCACTTAAAATATATGGATATTCTGGGATATATTCAAATGTTTCTCCAATTAATTTTTCCTTAATTCTTTCATAATCATTGGATTTTACAAAAATCTCAGAAATTTTATTTTCAATTTGAACTAACAATGGCTTCTCTTCTTTTCCAAGTTTCTTTTCCTGTGCTAAAAGATAGCTTGCAATAAGGGTTTTTAATTCAATATTTTTATACTTATATTTAATCGCTAACTCTTTTTCATTACAAATTAAAATCGTTTTAATTCCATCATGCTCTACAAAATTGTTAATATATCCTAATATATCTATAACATCTACATTGGCTCTTTCTAAGTCATCAAAACACAAAATTTTATTTTCTACTGTAAAATTTTTAGAAAAATCAAGCTTTTCTACTTGACCCGATTGATGAAAAAAGTTTGCCATATCAATTCCTGTTTTTACATATTCTGATATGCTATTACCTTCTTTCTCACTTACCACTTTTTTTAATGTTTTATGAAAAGTAGGACTTGTCTCAATAAATATTTTTTTGCTAATCTCTTCTAAACTATTAATGCCATAAAGGGACATATAAATGGTTTGATAATTTTTTCCACCAATTTTTAAAGCTTCTAAACGTTTTCTTAATTTATGATTCCAAAAGTATGTTTTTCCACTTCCCCATTCTCCATTAATCATAACTGCATAATCTGTATACGGCTTTTTAACATACTCACAAATATGCTCAATTAATTCTTCCATCTATCTTCCCTTCCTATTTTACTTTCATTTTTTCAAATATTTTTAATGTTTCTTGCTTCATTTGTTCATCTTTTTCTGAAGATATGCTCATAAAGAAAAAGACATGATCCGTTTTATCCGAATACAGCAAATAAATATCTCCTTGAAGATCATAAATGGTATTTTCATATTCTATATCTGCTAAATACATATGACTTGAGTGCAACGGAACAAACTTATTTGTTTCTTTTAAAGTAATGCCTTGCTCTTTTGCACTAGAAGAAAGCGCAGAATAAAAACTAGAATATAACATTTCCCTACCAGTTTTATTTTTTAGATACCAAGCAATATCTACTTTTTGACAAGCCATCAGCATAAGGCTTTTATCCAAATTCCCTTGATAAAGATATCTGGTATCATAAAGATTATCTCCTTCTTCAACAACCCAATTAGAATCATACCAAATAGAGTAAGTAGGGTTTGTATATTCCCTTAAACTCCTATATTCGATCACATGAAATAATAATGTTAGTGCAAGAAAATTGCAAGAAAGCAAGATTCCAATCACATTCATTCCTATTCTGGTTAAGAAAATTTTTTTATGAAACTGTTTTGCTCCTATGATTCCAAAAATTATCCCTAATAATCCGAAACTAATAGACACGATGGGGTTTAAAAAAGTAAGTATGGAAAAAATTCCAAATAATAACGAAAGAACAAACAAACTACTTTTTTTTGCACGTCCTAACATTTCTTCATCTTGATTTTCATTTAACATACATTTCACCTACATTATTTAAAATAGATATGTGTTTTGCTTGCATATTTTGTGTGTAATAACGTTTCACTTTTCTTACTACAAGGTTTCTTTAAAAATTCACGGTAAATCCTTTTGATATCTGGATTTTCATAACTAGATCGATATGTTAACTTATCATCTTCTTGATAAAGCCCTTGTATTCTTTTTAGACGAATCTCATCTTTATTCATCCCTATATGAATCGTTTGTCCACCACCGCCAATACATCCGCCTTTACAATTCATTACCTCAATAAAACGGTAATCTAATTCATTTTGTTTTAACTTTTCTACAATAGCAGGTATATTGGTAAGACCTTGTACTACTGCTACTTTAATTTTCATATTTTGAATGGTAACAGTTGCCTCTTTAACACCTTCTAAACCTCTTACTGCTTCAAAATGTAACAAACGCTCTGGTGGATTTTTTCCCGTTAAGTGATAATATACATTTCTTAGAGCAGCTTGCATAACACCACCTGTATTTCCAAAAATAACGCCAGCTCCACTTCCTTTTCCTAAAATAGAATCATAGCTTCCCTCTTCTAAGTCATCAAAAGAAATAGAAGCTTCTTTAATCATTTTGGCAAGTTCTGTTGTGGTAATCACATAATCATTATCACGAATTTCCTCTATTTCTAAATACCTAGAGACATTTTCCATTTCTTTTCTTTGAATTTCATATTTCTTGGCAGTACAAGGAGCAACCACGACATTTACAATATGGCATGGATTTATCTTTTTCTTTTCAGCAAAATAGGTTTTTATGATACTCCCCTGCATTCCAATAGGACTTTTACAACTTGATAGATAAGGTAATAATTCTGGATAATAAATTTCTGCATATTTTACCCACGAAGGACAACAACTTGTAAATTGTGGCAAGTGATTGCCACTTTGAATACGATTTAAAAACTCCTGTGCTTCTTCCATAATGGTTAAATCTGCGCCAAAAGTAATGTCTAATACATAATCAAATCCAAGCTTACGCAAAGCAGATATCATCTTGCCTTCTGCAAAAGTTCCCACCTCATATCCAAATTCCTCAGCAAGTGCTACTCTGACTGCTGGAGCCGTCGAAACTACCATTATTTTTTCTTTTTTCTCCAATAACTCTTTTAAATAACGATAGGTTTGCTTTGGACGAATAGCATCTTTTGGGCAATGTGTAACACATTGTCCGCAATGAATACAAACAGGTGTTTTCACCTCATCATCTTCGTACCTAATCCCTACTACTTCTCTACAAGTCTTTTTACAAATCCCACAATTAATACAGTTTTCAACCACCTTGGTAATGGCTGGATTACTTTTAGAAATCCTTACTGCTCTATCATTTTTATCCTGAATAATATCATTTTCTTTCTCTTTTAACTCTTTCTTTTCTGGTACTTCTACGAATAAATCCCCACTTACCTCACACATAGGGCAAGAAAAACTCTTATCTAGTTTTTGATCACTTTCTATCACATGTCCACATATTTTACATTTATATTTTTTCATCATACACCTCTATTTTTAAAAATTTTATCATATATTGCCTTTTTATTCAATAAAAGTAAAAAATATTGTCAAAAAATATTATAGTCTCCAAACCCGCTTGGTATCTAGGTTGATTGACTTTTTTTAGGAAACATGGTATAATAATATATAGTGTATTATGTAATTTCTAGAAAATTTTCTAGGAAGGATTTGTTTATAAAACAATTTTATTCTAGGAATTACGTATATGCAGTAACCAATAACAATGTTTTCCAAAAAAAGGAGAGAAACTCTATGAAAAAATTTTTACTTATTTTCATGATGATGACGGCAATTTTACTATCCGGCTGCGGAAAAGAAGAAGAGGTTGCTACTCTGGAAGAATCTTTGGCTTCTGTTCCAAAGGAAATGTTTATGGAGGATACCTCCACTCTTCCGATCGCTCCTGATTTTTCTCAGGACACAGCAAATGCTATTGCTGGATACCTGCAGGGCAAAGAGCTTGTTGCAACAACTACCCCCACGATCTGGTTTAACGACACCAATTACCTCTCTATTAACGAGAATGGACTTACCTATTTGGTAAATGGTGCGTCTAAGACCCCGGCGATGGTAGATGTGCGGCTCTTTAGAGACACTTCCGGTCAGTTGGTATTTATTGGTATGAAGGCGATTAGCCAGTGCAGAATGCCGATCGAAGTAGCAGTGGATACAGCTGGTACCATCATTTCTACCAAAGAGTTCGACGGTGTCAACGTTGATAAGCCTTCTTTGGCAGAAGATGAGGCGATTCTTCTGGAAGCGCAGTATACGACCCTTATTCAAAAGGGAAATAACTTGTGCTTCTACCGATTTGGAGAGGCGATTTCAGGAGATTACCAGATGCCCGAAAAGGTAGACGGATCGTATGCAAGTGAGTTCGTTGGAAAAGATAACATTCTTTACCTAACGCTCATCTCCTCCGATCCGACAGCACCCTGGGTAAGTATCACCGCCGTTGACACGGATGTAAAGAGTATCACAGATGAAGTGTTCCAGATGGAAAATCAGACGTATGCATTTCCGATCTACGAGAAAACAGATGGAACTCTTAAGAGCGCTATTATGGATGAAGAAACCTACAAAGCTTATGTCTATTGTATGTATCCTAATAATAGCAATATCGGAATCACACCCGATTCCCGGTTTGAAATCATCGATCCGGATACTTACTACACGGCTGATAGCAGTATTCCTGACGAAGAGTGGCCAGAAGATGAAAACTGGCCGGACGAGACGTTGTAACCATGCACCTTCCTAGAATGAATCGAGGGCTTGCACATTTGTGCAAGTCCTCTTTTATTTTAAATATTCTTCTACCAATTTTTGTTTTAAACCGGTTTTTCGATTCTTAGATTCTATATTATCTACCATATAATGAACAACATTTTGATTTCCAACGATAATTAACATCTTCTTTGCACGTGTCATTGCTGTATATAGTAAATTTCTAGTAAGTAACTTTGCATAGCCCGTATAGAGTGGTAATATTACATAATCAAACTCACTTCCCTGACTCTTATGAATGGTAATTGCATAAGCATGTTCTAATTGCTCTAATTCCTCAAAATCATAATCTACTAATTTTTCATCATCAAACAAAATAGATACTTTCTCTTTTTCTAAATCAATACTTTGAATATATCCAATATCGCCGTTATAAATACCTTCAAAATAGCTTCCATTAACCGAAAATTTCTTCTCATAATTGTTAATAATTTGCATAACTTTATCGCCTACTCTAAAAGTCCTATTGCCAAATTCTTTTTCTTGCTTGTTTAAAGATTTAGGATTTAATATAGCTTGTAAAGTATGATTTAACTGAACGGTTCCTAATTCAGTTTTCTTAGTAGGGGTTAAAATTTGTAAATCCTTCAAAATATCTAATTTTGCAAAACTATCCAAACGATAAGAAACCAAAGAAGAAATTTCTGATAATGTTTCTTCTATACTTTCTGTCTTGATAAAAAATAAATCTGTATTTTTATTCTTAAAAGTAGGATATTCTCCATTATTTACCTTGTGTGCATTGACAATAATATCACTTTCTGCACTTTGTCTAAAGATATGTTTTAAATAAAAAACTTTTACTACATCTGATAAAATAATATCTTTTAGAACACTTCCTGGTCCTACAGAAGGCAACTGATTCATATCCCCTACGATAATCATTTGCGTAGAAGGCTTGATTCCTTTTAAAAGCTGATTCATCATCAAACAATCAATCATAGAAGCTTCATCTACAATCACTACATCTGCTTTGATTTGTTTTACCTCATATTCAAAAAAAGATTCTACATCATGATCATCTAATTTCATAATTTCTAACAAACGATGTAATGTTTTTGCCTCTTTCCCAGTTGTTTCTGTAATACGCTTTGCAGCACGTCCAGTCGGTGCACACAAAACATATTCTTTATGACGATCTTCTAAAATATCAATCAGACATTTGATAATGGTAGTCTTTCCAGTACCTGGCCCTCCTGTAATCACACTAAAAGAAGAGTTTAAACATCCTTGAATCACGTCTTTTTGTTCATCAGATAATGTAATCTCATTTTTCTTACTTATTTTTTCGATTGCTTGCGCGTAACTTTTTTCTTTTGTTTTTCGTTTTACATGCTCTACAATTACCTTAGCAATATTTTCTTCTGCCAAATAATAGGTCTTTCGAAAAACATACTCCGTCTCCTCTACCGTCTGTATATATAACTTCTCATGAAAGCATAACCTTACAATGGTATCTAAAATTTCCTTCTCTCCTACCTTTAACAAGCTAGAAGCATATGTAACTAAGTTTTCCTTTTCTACACAAGTATGTCCAAACTCTGTAATCTTATCCATTGCATAAAGCATTCCATTATCTAGTCTATCTTCATGATACAAAGAAATGCCTAACTGCATTCCAATTTCATCAACCACTTTAAATTCCAAAGAAGGTACAAAAGAAAGCAAACTATATGGATTTTCCTTTACGATTGTAATTGTATCTTTCCCCAAAACTTGGAAAATTTTACTTGCGACAATGGTTGAAATTTGAAACTGACTTAAATACTCAATGGTATTCCACTTTTCCCATTCCTCATTAAAAAAGATATTTAACGCTTCTATTTTCTCACTATTTAAGCCTTTGATTTGCGTTAATTTCTCTGGCGAAAATCGAATGACATGAATCGTATCTTCCCCAAAGGTATCTAAAATATTTCTAGCCGTTTTCTTACCAATTCCATAAACATTATCTGCAATATATCGAATCAGTGCAGAATCTGTTTTCGGAAGTACTTTTCGGTAACTTGTAAATTTAAACTGCGTTCCATAGACCTTATGTGTTTGTTCTTCTCCTTCTAATTCTAGTTCATCTTCTACTTCAATATTTTCCGTTTCACCAACCGCCGTTACATACCCATTTCCTACTTTTAATAACAAAACTGTCCAGGCATTTTTTTCGTTTTTAAATATAATAGTAGCTACTTTTCCTTCTATTTTCATATCCATCTTCCTTTTCCTCTATATTATATGATAGCCAACCAAAAATAGCAAGTACAAATGAAACTTTTGTTTACATCTT
>CALXBS010000040.1 GCA_944386605.1 uncultured Clostridia bacterium
ATTGCCACTTATCTGGTACTTCTGTTAACTTTCCTGGATTTATTTCTGTTGAATAATATACTTTTGGTGCATATCCTTTTGATTCTGCATAAGTCGTATCTACTCCTAAGAAACTTCCTTTCCAGCCTTGACTTACATCTGCTCCAGTTTCATCTGTGATTGTTTCTATATTATCATAAAGTATTAAATCTTTAATACTATTTGCTCCAGTTGTTACACGTAATTTATAATTATACTCTTCACCGCTACTCACTTCTGCAGTTTCTTCTATATATCTACCTTGTGTTAAATCTGTCCTTACTTGTTTAATAACTGCTTGTTGTGACGATACTGCATGGGTTATATTTAATGTATTTTGCGAAAATTTCAATTTCTCTTCTGTATCCCCATCCTCATCTATATCACTTGCTAAACTATCATTTTTTCCGTTATCAGCTATTATACTAGAAGAACTAATATAATCATAATTTTGATTATCCCACACATTATATACATAATTCGTATAACTTGTTCCATATTCTAATATACTATCGTATGGAATTTCTATTTTTATTTTATAATTTATATAAAATCTATTATCATACAATGCATTAGTTGAATAATAACTCCAATCTATTCCATTCAAATTTGTTATAATACTTATTTTTGTTCTTCCGCTACCTTGATAATTATAATCGATTTTTATTTCTGTATTTTCTTTTATATAATTTATAAAATCATCACTATTTTCAAAATACGTTCCACCTTTTGGTCTTAAATTTTTATATGCCTTATCTATATCATAAAAATCTATATTATTTATTATTTCTTCTTCATTATACCCTAAATATATTCCTTCTGGCAGTATGTCGTATATTTTTGTAATTAAGTCTTTATTCACCTCATAATATTCTATACCTAACCAATTTTTTAATGCATATTCATATGTGTATTTTTCTTCTAATACATTATTTTGTAAATTATTACCATCTTTTGAAATGTATAAATCAATCTCTCCGTCTTCTATTACATTACTAGAATAATCTCTTTGCATATAGGTTCCATATGTTTCTTGATCATATTCTGCTACTTTTAATTTTGTAGATTCTGTCGCATAGCTACCTAATGTTGGTTCATTTACTAATGTTCTATTTCCTTCCTCATCTTTATGATATACTTGTACATAGTTAAAATTATATATTTTTCCACCTACTACACAATCTTGTGTATGTATATTAATATAAATTGTAGGAGTATTCGCAAACCCTTTATATACTCTTAAACCATATATTGTTTTATCTACATTTTTTACTACTAATTTTATTCCTACTATATTGTTTTCATTAAAATTAACCCTACTACTACTATCACTTGTTACTCCAGTCTGATAACTTACATATTCACTAGTACCCGCATATCTTACCTGTAATTCCCATTCATATCCTATTAATGGATCTCCTTCTCTTCCACTATACTTATTATAGGTGGAAAAAAACGGTATTATCACCCCAGTAAAGTTATATTCATTATCTTCTAATTTTGTTACTTCACCATTTTCTCTTGTAATATATAATAAATCATCTCCTATTTCTACATCCATTAATGAATCTGTATAAAAAGCTGTTGCGTCATATGACCAAATACTAGATGCTCCATTTTCAGATTTTATAGGATTTAAATAAAAATAAGTATTACAACTTTTTTCTATATCATATAATTCACCTTTATATTCAAAATCAAATGCTACTAAACTTACTGTAGCAGTTGCTTCCGCTAGTTTTTGCATTTCTTCTTCGTCTTCATATCTTCCCCATAATTCTGCAGTATTGGTTATTTTATCTCCTTCTTGATACTTATCTTTGGGATATCCTACATAATAATAAGGTTGAATAGCTCCCCTACTAATTTTTAAATAGTAATATGCATTTCCTTCCATTGGTTCTATTTTATTTAATTCTTCATCATATAATACACATCCTTCTGGCAACTCTTCTTTTATGCATGTATCAGAAGTATTAACTACTTTATTATCTTCTCCAAATGCTTGAATTATTCCGGAATTATTATCCTTAGTTTCAAAATTATAACTTACCCAATAATAATTATCTAATATATCTTCTATTTTTGTATAATCTTTTCTAGGAGCTGATATTGCTTTTCTGGATAGTATATAACTCTTTTTAGTACTTGTATAATGAAAATTACATATATTAGATTCCATTGCTATAATTTCATCTGACTGTATATTTTCCTTTATTTTTGCTTGATATTCTAAATCTGTTTGTATCCTAAATTTTGGTGATAAATTATATACAATTTGTATAGTTCCTTCAAAATGTTCATTCTCTGCTACCGTCATATTATTCGTAAATGTATATACATTATTTTCTTCATCATATTGATAACTCCAATCATATTGTTTAGTACTACTACCTACTTCATCAGCTGCTATAACTATATTATCTCTTCGCCATCTATACCAATTATATGCACTACTTGTACTATAAGAAATTTTCCAATATTCACTAAAAATATCTTTAGCTATTCCTGGTATTTCTACTACAATTTCTCCAGGCTGATATTCTTTTCCTGTTGTACATGCATAATTGATTTGCATTGTTAATTGCCTTGTTTCATCATCATTTATTGCATTCCATGTAAAGTCTGTAATTGCTTGATTTGGTGTATCACTACTTCTATCATACATCACAAGTTGTATATTCCAATTATTATCTGTTACTTCTATTGCATTTCTCTTAGTCAAGGATTCTACTACTATAGTAGACATAGTTGTAATTAAAAATAACCATAAAAATATAGTTAATATGGATACTTTTCTCTTATGCTTTTTTTTACTTTCTTTTTGCTTTTTTGTCTCTTTTTCTTGCTTTTGCATATTTTTTCTCCTTTCGTTTATCTTTCGTTTTTGCATTTTTATGTTATTTATTCTTTTTTGCATAATTGGACTACAACATAGTTTTTTGGGTGTTTTTAAAACTATGTTGTGTGTGTGTGTGTGTGTGTGTAGTCCAATCATACTTTCAAAGTTTTTTGTTAACATAAACTTTTTATCTTTTCTGCAATATTCCTATTACACACGCATATTACCATTCTCATTTTTCTTTTGCAATGTCTTTTTGTATGATTTTTCCCATAAAAAAACTTACCAACCCTTTCGAATTGATAAGTCTTTTTTAATTTACAACATATTCTTACTTAAATTGCGAATATTTAAGATTTTTTTGTTATGATTTTTCTTTTTTCTGCCTCTTTTTCTCTTCAAAGTTTCTCTTGCATATTCGCTAGAAATTCCATACTCTGGTCTTTCTTTTAAATCCTCTCTATTGATTACCTGTAACAGTAGCGTACTTCCTTTCTTCTTGCTCCGTATAATTCTTCCCTGTAGCCCTTTTAACACTGTATTTTTTTCAACTAAAGGAATTTGCAAAACATAACCATAAGGTGCCTCTGGAGTATCTTTATCTTTTCTAAACATACACCATTTATCCTGCTTGGTAACCGGCCAAATTTCCATATTCATGTCCATCTTAAGATTTGCTAAAACTGGATTTTCTCTTCTTCTCGTTTTTGCCATAAAATCCTCCTTTAAAAGAACTCTCTCTTAAAATACTCCCCTTGCTACATGTACCATTATACCACAAATGTCAAGAAAGCTAACTACATATTTCTACATAGTTAGCCTTTTTTCTACATATTTTCTCTACATTTTTTACAAATGCCTTCCTCATCCACATCTTTAGAATAAGTCCAACATCTAGGACATTTATGCCCAGAAGATTTTTCTACTTTCACACTATGTTTATCTGCTTTTTCAACAGATAACTCAGAAATGATCGCTACCAAAGCAATTGCCTCTTTATTCTCTTGAATAAAATCAAACTCATTTTCTGTTGCATAAATTGTAATCTCTGAATCCAAAGAATGCCCTACTATTTTTTCTGCTCTAGCTTGTTCAATATCCTTAGCAAAACTTTCCTTAATTTCAAAAATTCTGTCCCATTTTTCAGCAAGTTTTACATCTTCATAGCGATTTTCTTCTGCAGGGAAACTTTCTAATAAAATGCCCTTTTGTTTTTCCTCTGGTACTTGCATAAAATCATATATTTCTTGTGAAGTAAATACAAGAACCGGTGCAATTAATCTAGTTAATGCAGATAAAATATCATACATCGTAGATTGAGAACTACGTCTTAATGGATGATCTTTTCTAAAAGTATATAATCTGTCTTTGATAACATCTAAATACTTACTAGATAATTCTACTGTACAGAAACGATGTAACTCACTATATACCAAATGGAAATCATATTCTTCATATGCGTCATGAATATAATGGATCAAACGATTTAACTTATACATCATATAACGATCTAATTCATCACGATCTTCATAATTTACATAGTCTTTTTTAACATCAAAATCAAATGTATTTCCAAGCAAGAAACGAATTGTATTTCTAATTTTTTTATACACTTCTGTAATTTGTTTTAAAATATCATCTGAAATTCTAACATCACTATGATAATCCGAAGAGATTGCCCATAATCTTAAAATGTCTGCACCATATTTAGCAATAATGTCTAATGGATCAATACCATTTCCTAAAGACTTAGACATTTTTCTACCTTCACTATCTACTGTCCAACCATGTGTAACCACTTCTTTGTATGGAGCTCTTCCATTGACTGCAACAGAAGTTAATAATGAGGATTGGAACCATCCTCTGTATTGGTCGTTTCCTTCCAAATACATATCTGCTTGCCCTTCTGGTAAACCATAATGTTCATTTAACACTGCCATATGACTAGAACCAGAATCAAACCATACATCCATGATATCCTTTTCTTTTACAAGACGGTCACAACCACATTCACATACATGTTTTTCTCCAAGAATTTCTTCAGCAGAAAGTTCAAACCATGCATTTGTTCCTTTTTCCTTTACAAGATCAATTACTTTTTTCATAGTATCAGGAGTAATATATTCTTTTCCACATTCTTCACAATAGAAAATTGGAATTGGAACTCCCCAAACACGTTGTCTTGAAATACACCAATCAGTTCTATCCTTAATCATATTGGTCATTCTTTCTGTACCCCAATTTGGTACAAAACGAATATTTTTAATTTCTTCTAAAGTTTTTTGTCTAAAACCATCTACAGAAGCAAACCATTGTGTTGTTGCTCTATAAATAACAGGTTTTTTACATCTCCAGCAATGTGGATATTGGTGTGTTAAATCCTTAGCTGCAAACAAAGCTTTTGTTTCTTCTAAAAATGCTATAATCTCTTTATTTGCCTTCGCATAAAACATACCAGCAAATCTTCCTGCTTCCTCTGTCATTTTACCATGCTTATCTACTGGCACAATAATTTCGATATCTTTATATCTTTTACAACATAAATAATCTTCATGACCATGTCCTGGAGCAGTATGAACACAACCAGTACCTGCGTCTAATGTAACAATTAAATCTTTATCAGATCCTAAAATCACTCTTGAAGTTTTATTTTCAACTACTGGAGAAACACATAAAATATTTTCTAAAGCTTCTCCTTTCAATTCTGCTAAAACTTGATATTCCTGAATGTTACCAATACCCATAACAGTATCCACTAATTCTTTTGCTACAATATATCTTTCTACTTTATCCTCTAATTTTGCTTCTACAAGAGCATACATAAATTCTGGATTTAAAGTAATTGCTTGGTTTCCTGGTAAAGTCCAAGGAGTTGTTGTCCATATTACAAAATAAGTGTCATTTAAATCTCCATAAGGGCTCAATAATCCTTTATCTTCTTTTACTCTAAATTTTACATAAATAGAAGTAGAGGTATCATCTTGATACTCAATTTCTGCTTCTGCAAGTGCAGTTTCACAATCGGTACACCAATAAACAGGTTTTAAATCTCTGTAAATATATCCTTTTTCGTACATCTTACCAAAAACTTCTAATTGTTTGGCTTCAAAATCATGTGTAAGAGTAACATATCTTTTCGTTTTATCTTGATAGTCTCCTACTCCTCCTAAACGTTCAAATTGTTTTGCTTGATTTTCTACTGCTTCTAAAGCAAACTCTTTACAAATTTCTCTAAACTTAGCAATGCCTACATCATCTTTGGTAATTTTTTTAACCTGTTGTACTTTCTTCTCAATTGGAAGTCCATGGGTATCCCAACCAGGAATATATGGAGAATAAAATCCATTCATAGTTTTGTAACGAATGATAATATCCTTTAAAACTTTATTTAGTGCATGCCCCATATGGATGTCTCCATTTGCATAAGGAGGTCCATCATGCAAAATAAATGTTTTTCCAGTAGATTTGTTTTTTTCTAGAGCAAGTTCATAAACTTTATCCTCTTTCATTCTCTTTAGTAAATCTGGTTCTTTGGATGGTAAATTTCCTCTCATTTGAAACTCTGTTTGAGGTAAATTTAAGGTTGTTGAATAATCTTTTTTCTCTTCCATTATGATAACTCCTTTCAAATTCCAAATATATACAAAAAATCGCACATACCTGTATATAAAGGGCGTGCGATTATATTTTAACAATCTAAATAACCTTAATATACAACATACAAGCATATGTGTCCTTTGTAACGTAAGGAATACGGCTCAGCTTACTTTTATCATTTCAGCCTGCAACTCAGAGGTGATTTTCAGTATCTATTACTTTAATTAGGCTCACACCAACCCTAACTCGCTGATATTTCATACAATACTTACTCTTCCTCGTCAACGTCTTTCATATTATTTATTTGTAATATATTGATTTATGTTACATATTATAACATATTATGATAACAATGTAAATATCTCTTTTTATTTTTATAGTTTTTTATTTCTCTAATTTTTGAATACTTCTTTTCAGTAAAGCAATTTGTTCTGTTTCATCTACCACTGCTTTTTTACTAGCATTTAAAATTTCTTCATAATCGATTAAAAAGAAATTAATTTCATAACCTAGATCATATAATAGCTCTCTAATGAACTCACGAGTAGTTCTTCCATTTCCTTCTCGAAAAGGATGTAAAACATTTAAATCTGTCATAATTTGAGATATAAAAATAACCAAATCATCAAAGCTTAATTTTTTTAGCTGTTCTAGATCAATTTTTTTCATAATTTGTTTTAAATTTTCTTCAATATATTCATATTCTGAAAATCTAAAATTTTCCTTTTCAATATTTTCCTTTCGATACTTTCCTGCAAAATCATATACCTCTTCAAATAAGTGCTTATGAATAGCTTTTAAGTGATTTTCATCATATGTTTTTTTAATGTGTTTTTCTATCGTAGATAATTTAAAAGCAACCATATCCACTTCATAATTTTTTAGTTTTTCTTCGTCTTGAATATTTAATTTATTTTTTAGCACTTCACTTCCAGGATAAGTATAGATAGAATTTTTAACATCATACATAAAATACACCCCTACTCATAAAATTTAGGTCGTTCATCATATTTTGCAATCATATCATCGACAATCTTTTGTTCTGTCATCTCATGATAATAGCATTGTTTAATATTTCTTTTTGCTTCTTCACTTAAAGCAAGGCCTTCTATTTTTAAAGTTGCTTCTATATTTCTAATTTGTTTATCTAAATCTATCTTACTCATGAGAACCTCCTATGACAATTAAAGGAATTTTTGTTTCATTTCGTGTAAGTCCTGAATGATTTCCTTTGGTATAAATATTATCCTCTAAAGAAACTTTATCACATAGCAAAAATTTATTATGGAAAACAAAACCAATATATTCCCCTAATCCATCTTTTGCCTGTTCCGAAAATTTAGTATTTCCAAAGATTTCATTTTTTTCTACTTCTTCTCTTTTTAAAAGCAAAATGTCTTCTGAAAATTCTTCACAAAAATGATTTTCAAATTCTTCTTGATATTCTTCTTTGACAAAAAAACTAATCGTTCTTGTATCTATACTAGGCATAGCATAAAAATATTTTAAATAATCTTGGTTCTGATTTAAATAAATCATATTTGTCATTTCTACTTGCCCATGATCTGCAGTAAGAATAATGGTTAAATCCTCATGTTTTTCTACCAAATTCTTGATTCCTCTTTCTACTTCGTAAATCACTTCCATTACTTCCGGACTATCTACACCATATTTATGAGAAGTCTTATCTAGACCATCAATGTATAAATAATGAAAACTATGATCTCTTGGAATTATTTTTTGATCTATTTTACTAAAAGCTTCTCGAATAGAATAAGTGCCATACTTATTTGCTTTTTTTCCAGAGAAAATTTGACTGTAATTCGAATCAATAATGCTACGATTCATATAAATATTTACCTTGGTTTTAAACGTATCAAAGATACTTTCACTTGGTAAAATGGTACGAACAATATCACTAACATCTTGTTCTGTTTTTCTTCCAACTCCCATTAAAGGATAATAGTTTAAATTCTTTTTTCTGCTATATTGCCACCATCCAAACACCCCATGCTCTGAAGGATATTTTCCTGTATATAGGCTTGTTAAAACGCAAGCAGTCGAAGTAGGATTTACCGTATCAATGCTTGTTTTCAAATTTTGTTTTAAAATACTGGTATCTGGTAAAGAACAAGCTTTTAAATAGCCAAAACCATCTAACAAAATAAATAATACATGATCTTTTAAAGTAATATTATTCTCTAGTGTTTGAATGCTAACATTATATGGAAGCTTTGCCCCTTTTTTAATAGCAATAAAACGCATTAAATCTAAAATATCTATATCTTCATAATTTTTTTGTTCTAAATACTCATTCATTTTTTTTATATTTTCTACACTATTTCTAATCATGATTTCACCTATTAATATATTATTATACTTTCATCTAAATTGCAAGCACTAACATTTTAATTCTAACTTCCAATTATTCGACTTTTTTAGAACTACTTTCCATACATAAAAAAATAAATTTGGAAAATACTATGGATAGGTGATCAAATGAGAAATTTTAAAATAACCCCTTCCACTATATTATTTTTATTATCAGTTATTATTGTTAATTTATTTATTATTTTTAATATCTATCATATAGAAGATAAAAAGAATGATACTTTCCGCATTCATGTTGTAGCAAATAGTAATGCATTAGAAGATCAAATTGTAAAATTAAAAGTTGAAAATAAACTTGACTCTTATATAGAAAATCTTGATTTTTCTTCTGAAACTATCCAATCAAAACTACAAGAAAATGCAAATCAAATTCTTGCAATTGCAAACCAAGTCTTACAAGAAAATGAGCAAAATTATACCTCTACTTTAGAAATTGGTAAAATTTATTATGATGAAAAGGAAAATTCTCTCCTTACCATGCGACAAGGTACCTATGAAAGTGCAAAATTAATTTTAGGAGAAGGGCAAGGAAAAAATATTTTTACATTAATATTCCCTGAAAAAGAAGATATGGAAAATATCCAAAATTTAAATAGTATTGTTCCAGGAATTGAAACATTATATCAAGAAAATACTGCTTCTTCCAAAAACTATTCTTTCAAAATATTAGAAATATTAGATGAATTTAAAAATATGATTCAAAAATCCTCTACTTTTATCAAATAGAGGATTTTTTCTTTATTTTACTTTCTCTAGTTTTTCTTTTGCCTTACTTTTACAAAAACAAATACACCAATTCCGCAAACTGCAATTACTGCTACTACTACATATATCCAAATAGATATATCGGATGTATCTGTTAGTGGATTATAGGTACAAATATTAATAACAGTATTTCCTTCAATACGTTTTTCGTAATACTTATCGGTTTCTTTTTCATCCACCGTATAATTAATTTCATTTCCAAGCTCATCATATTTTGTAAGCACAAATTTATGTTTCCAATTTTCTTCTTCACTTACTTCTACTTCTTCTACAACTGTATCTCCATTTTTAATTTGTAATATCACACTTTTTGGTCTTTTACCATATTCATCATTGTTGTCTTCCCATTTTTTATCTACCCATATTTCTATCTTTTCATCTGGTACTATAAATTTATTTGTTACTACATTTCCTTCTACTCCTACCTTTTCATAAAATTTACTTTCCACTTCTTTTTCATCTATCGTATAGACTATTTCATTTCCACTTTCATCGTATTTTGCAAGTTCAAATTCATAACTCCAATTTGTTTCTTCTGTTACCACTTGTTCTGTTACTACTTCTTCTCCATTTTTTACTTGTAATATTACACTTTCTGGTCTCTTTTCTGCCAAATTATTATTGTCATCCCATTCTTTAACTCCAACTATTTTTATTCTTTCGTCTGGTACTACAAATGTATTGGTTATTTTTCCTCCTACAATTTCTTTTACATAGAATTTATCATTTTCAAAAGCTTGTTCATCTACAGTATATACGATTTCTTTTCCTGATTCATCATACTTTTCTAAATTTGTAAAAGTATATTTCCAATGATTTAACTCATTTAAAGTAACTTCTTGAATAGGATTTCCTTCTTTTTTTAATTCTACAACAATGCTATCTGGACGTTTATTATTTTTATTTTCATCATCTTTCCATACCTTTTCTACTGCAAACTCTGTTAAATTTACTTCATTTGTAATATTATTTCCCTCATAACTTGTCACATAATTTTCTACTGCTACTTCTTCTATACGATACTCATATTGATTTCCCACATTGTCTCTATATACAGGAACATTTTCAAATGTATAACTCCAATTATCCGCTTCTGTCACTGTTTTTCTTGTATATTCTTTTCCATCTTGCATTAATTTTACAGTAATACTTACTGGTCTTACCTGATATTTATTTTCACCATCTATCCATGTTTTTTGTCCACTAATACTTTTTGTAATTCCTTTTTTACTAATTTCTACATTCACTTGATTAGAATAGATTCCTTCTATATTATCAATGATTCCACCTAGAGGATCAATGGCTCTCCAATTGGTTGAAAATTTGTTATTTGAAGAAGTCATCAAATTTTGATCATTTGGTGCTTGCATTTTTACTAATACAAACATAGCATTATTTGGACTAAGTTCCATTTCACTTCCGTCTGCTTTATATCTTAAATCTATACAAATCGATTTTACAGTACTTTTATTTACACTGTCATCTAATAGCTTCCACTTATCTGGTACTTCTGTTAATTTACCAGGATTTAATTCAGTAGAATAATATACTTTTGGAGCATATCCTTTTGATTCTGCATAACTTGTATCTACTCCCAAGAACGTTCCTTTCCAGCCTTGGTTTATTGGTGCTCCAGAATCATCAAAAATGGTTTCTAGATGATCATAAATTATTAAATCCTTAATACGATTTGCTCCTGTAGTTACACGTAATTTATAATCATATTCTCCTCCAGGGCTTACCTCTGCTGTTCCTTCTACATATTTTCCTTGCGTTAAGTCGGTTCTTACTTGTTTAATGACCGCTTGTTGTGAAGATACTGCATGGGTTATATTTAATACCTCCTCAAAATATACTAATTCTTCTGTTGTATTTCCATCTTGATCAATATCTCTTGCTAAGCTATCAAGCTTTCCATTATCTTGTATAGCACGATAATCATATTCGTATTCCTGATTATTCCACAACATGTAAACATAATTTGTATAACTTGTTCCATATTCTAATATACTTTCATATGGTACTTCTACCTTTACATCATAATCTATCGTTATAGTAGTCCAATTCGTCAAATAATAGCTTAAATCTATTTCATTTAAGTCTAATAAAATACTTAATTTTGTTCTTCCGCTATTTTTATAATTATAATCTATGTCAATTTGTAACCTAGTTCGTAAATATTCTAAAAATTCATTACTATTTTTAAAAGTGGTTCCATCTTTTAATTTTATGTTAGAATTAAAGAAAGAATAAGGCCACATACTCTTAATAATTTCTTCTTTTGTAGAGCTTAAATACATTCCCTTTGGCAATATATCATATGTTTTTATAATAACATCTTTATCAACATCATAATATTCTAAGCTAGCTTGAGCCTGTAATCTATAAGTATATGTGTATTTTTCTTCTGCCGCATCATTTTGTAGTTTCTCTCCAGTTTTATATGCAAATAATGAAAATTTTCCTTCTCGTATTGGAATTTCAGCATATCCTCTTTGCATATAGGTTCCATAGGTTGCTTGATCATATTCTGCTATTTTTAAAGTAGATGGTGTCACATAGCTACTAAGTGGTGGTTCATTTACCAAAGTCCTATTCCCTTGTCCATCTTTTTGGTATACTTGCAAATAATCAAAATTATATATTTTTCCAATTGCACAATCTTGTGTATGTATATTTGTCTTTACACTTACAGGATTTTTAACATTATATAGTGTTTTATCTAAATCTTTTATAATTACTTTTAGCCCAACTATATTATTATTATCAAATTTTATGAATTGGCTTTTTTCACCTGTTGTTCCTGTTTGATAACTTACATAATTTTTTTGATCTTTATATCTTACTTGCAACTCCCACTCATATCCTATTAGTGGTGCTCCTTGTCCATCGTTATATCTATTATATGTATAAAATACTGGTATAGATACACTAATAAAATGATACTCATCATCTGTTAATTTCGTAACACTTCCATTTTTTCTTGTCATATATAATAAATCATCTGCAATTTCTACATCCATTTTCTTTCCTGTATAAAAAGCGATTATATTTTCTAAATCCCAAGAGTCTTCATTTCCTTTTTCCGATTGTATTTGATTAACAGTACCTACACCCCAAGGACTATTTTTGGAAATAGCATATAATTCACCTGTATATTCAAAATCAAAATCGACTAAACTTACAGTTACGGTATTTTGTACTAGTTTTTGCATTTCTTCTTCATCTTCATATCTTCCCCATAATTCTGCTGTATTAGTAATGCTATTTCCTTCTTGATACTTTGATTTTGGATATCCTACATAATAATCATATGATGTATTTCTACATCCATTTAAATAATAATATGTATTTCCTGTTTGTGGTTTTACTTGATTAAAATCCTCATCATATAATACACATCCTTCTGGTAATGTATCTTTAATGCATATATCACAATCATTACTACTTAAAAGAATACTATCATTATCCCCATATGCTCTTATTACTCCTGTCAGACTATCATTTAGCAAGAATGAATATCTAACCCAGTAATAATCATCAAATATATTTTCGATAGGAGTATAATCTACTTTAGGAGCCGCCTCTGCTTCTTTTATTAAACTATAACTTTTTTTAGAACCTGTATAATGAAAATTACATACATTTGACTCCATTGCTATAATTTCATCTGAACGTATATTTTCTTTCATCTTTACTTGAAATTCTAAGTCTGTCTTAACTTTTAATCTTGGTAATAAATTATACACAATCTGTATGGTTCCTTCAAAATGTTCATTTTCTTCTATTACCATATTATTAGTAAATGTATATAGATTATTCTCTTCATCATATACATAGCTCCAATCATACTTTTTGTCTTTACTATTTAATTTATCTGCTGCTATAACGACATTGTTTGCTAGCCAATAACTATATGATAATCTATCTGAAGTCTCATTTCTCCAATATTCACTAAAACTCTCTTTGGCAATTCCTGGTATCTCTACTACAATTTCTCCTGGTTGATATTCTTTTCCTGTTGTACATGCATAATTAATTTGCATAGCTAACTGTTTTTCGTCCTCTGTTTTTGTTGCATTCCATGTAAAATCTGTAATTGCCTGATCGGGATTATTACCACTTCTATCATACATAACAAGACTAACATTCCAATTATTATCTGTTATCTCTATTGCATTCTTCTGAGTCAAAGACTCTATTGTAACAGTAGACATGGTTGTAATCAAAAATAGCCACAAAAATACAGTTAGTATAGATACTTTTCTTCTTTTACATTTCTTTTCTTCTACTTTTTGACTTTCCATATATTCCCCTTTCTTTTATTTTTAAGACTATGTTGTGTGTGTGTGTGTGTGTGTGTAGTACAATCAGCCTTTCAAAACTTTTATTTAACATAAATATGATATACCTATTGTAATATATCTATTACACATGCATACTACCATTTCTCATTTTATTTTTCAACAAAAAATCGCAAGTAATTACTCACTACTTACGATTTACTTTTATTTTACTTTTTCAAGTTTTTCTTTTGTTTTACTTTTACAAAGACAAACACACCAATTCCACAGACTGCGATTACTGCTAGCACTATATATAACCAAACAGATATATCCGATGTATCTGTTGGTGGCGTATAGGTACAAGTATTTACAATTGTATATCCATCGATATATTTTTCATAATACTCATCCGTTTCTTTTTCATCTACTGTGTAATTGATTTCATTTCCTAACTCATCATATTTTGTAAGCACAAATTTATGTTTCCAATCATTTTCTTCATTTACTTCTACTTCTTCTACAACGGTTTCTCCATTTTTAATTTGTAGTATTACACTTTCTGGGCGTTTTCCATATTTGTTATCTTCATCTTCCCATTTTTT
>CALXBS010000041.1 GCA_944386605.1 uncultured Clostridia bacterium
TTTCATTTCTTTCACCTATTCTATTTTATCATATTTTCTTTTGTTACAAAATTATTTCTTTTTGTTTTTAACGTGTGGTATTCTACATTTATATTTGAAAAAAGCGAAAATCCTTAACAACTGTTAAGGACTTTTTTACTTTTAACCTTGAAAGAAAGCACTATATGCTTGATAGGTCATATACACATCAAACTTAGAAGTAAGTTCAAAAGTAGAATGCATTGCAAGAACGGCTGTACCACAATCAATTACTTCTACTCCTTTATTGGCTAGAATATAGGCAATGGTTCCTCCACCACCCATTTCTACTTTTCCTAATGTTCCTAATTGATAATGTACATGGTATTTATCAAATAAATTCATCACTTCAGCTACATATTTTGCATTTGCATCACTAGAATTATACTTACCACCAGATCCGCCATATTTTTCAATAGAAACACCAGAACCAATCATACTTGCATTTTGAATATCATGCACTTCTTCATAATCTGGATTTACACCTGCAGTCACATCTGCAGATAACATTTTAGAATGATAATATACTTCTAATTCTGAAACTTTTTCCTCTCCTGTTTTTTGTAATAACTGCAAGATAAAGAAATCAAAAATTCTTGAATTCATAGAAGTATTTCCAATACTTCCAATTTCTTCTTTATCTACAATTAAAGCAATACAAGTCTTTTCTGGTACTTTTTTTAGTTCTATTAAGGCTCTTAATGTTGCATAAGAACAAACTCTATCATCTTGACCATATCCGCCAATCAAAGAAGAATCAAGACCAACATATCTTGCTTTAAAAGCTGGAACAAAAGAAATTTCGCTTCGAGCAAAATCAATTTCTTTAATACCATATTTTTCATATAACAATTTTAGAATATTTGCTTTTACAGGATTTTCTTTTGCCTCTTTATCTTTCATATTTCCTACAATAACAGACATTTTTTCTGGATTTATAAATTTACTTGCCTCTGTTTTTAATTGATCCTTAGCTAAATGTGGTAATAAATCTGCAATTGTAAAGCAAGGATCTTTTGGATCTTCACCTATAGAAATCACGATTTTTTCGCCTTTTTCATTATACACTACCCCATGCATGGCAAGAGGAATAGATAGCCATTGATATTTTTTAATTCCTCCATAATATTGTGTTTTAAATAATGCAATTTGGTCTCTTTCTACTAATGGAAAAGGTTTTAAATCTAACCTTGGGCTATCAATATGTGCCCCAATAATGCGAAGTCCTTCTTTTAAACTTTCTTTTCCAATGACAGTTGCAAATAAAGATTTTTCTTTATTGATAAAATAAACTTTGTCTCCAGCTTTTAATGCTTGTTTTTGATCCAAACTACAAAATCCATTTGCTTCTAGCATAGAAATAGCCTGTTCTACACATAAATATTCTGTTTTTGCTACATTAATAAACTCCATATACTGTTTTGCATACTCATCTACTTTTTTTAATTCTTTTTCTGACAATGTAGAATACACATCTTTTTTTTCATATTTTAATTCCATATCATCCCTTACCTTTCTTTTTATTCTATGACTAAAAAATTCTTTATAATACTATTATCTAACTTTTCAAAAAAATTATGCTAAATTTTTATCTTACCAAAAATAATTTTTTCTGTGTTTGACACAAAGGTTCTCCACCATATTTTGTCACAAGTATCATCTCTTCAATAGATCCACCATTTGCTATATTAATACGTGGTTCTAAAGTATAAACTGCATTTTCAATTAAAGGCATTCTAGCTCTTTTTCCATTTTTAGTACTAATGATTGTACCTATATCATGTACTTCATTTCCAACAGGATGTCCTGTTGCATGTGGATAATCTGGATAGCCTTTTTTTAATATTTTTCCTCTTACCAATTCATCAATCTCATAGCCTTTGATTCCAGGACGCATTTCCTCTATTCCGCATTCAATAGCCTCTACCAATGTTTGAAATACTTGTAATACCCTTTTTGGTGGTTTGCTTTCCTTTTCTCTTAAAGCATATCCCATACGTTGTATATCTGTATATAATGTCATATCATCTTCAAATATTACCTTAAGACCAAAGTCAAAATAAATCGTATCTCCTCTTCCTAATTTCTTACGGCTAGGCAAAGAATGTCCTCCTTTTGCTAAATTTCTTCCCGTTAAAACAATGGGACAATCCTCCCAGGCCATATCAAAAGATACAATTTTATGAGAACCTATATATAGCTTCATTACATTTTGAGATACTCTTTGTACCAAATTTACAATCTCTATTTCTGTCATTCCAATTGTCATCTCTTCAAAAACATTTTCTAATATGCGACTAGAAATAGAAGCAAGTAGTCTTAGTCTTGCAATTTCTTTTGGACTTTTCTGAGAAGCAATATCATAAATTAATTCTTCTGCTGAATCATACCCTACTTTTTTATGATACTTATGATAGCATTCCTCTATCATTTTGGTTAACCAAAGATATCTTCCATGCGATAAGATATCGGTATTTTTATCTCCCATTGTCGAATAAGAAAGAGAAAGAGTCTTAGGAAAGTTTAACTCTCCTAATATTTTTTCTAATCCTTCTTTTAATTCTTCAATCGTTGTATAAATAAAAATATGCGCTGGATCAATCTTTAATTTAAGAGTATTTTTAGCGTCTAATTGGTTTATAAGATAGTAAGTTCCTTTTAAAGATACAATACCAATCGTATAAGTAGACAAAGAAGAACTAATATACTTTTCAAATATCGGATCAGAATGATCTTCATTTAGCATGATCCAAGCTTCCTTTTGATATTTTCTTAATAAATCGTCTAGGTTATTTTGCATGATTTACCACTTCTAAAGTTTGTTTTGCAATTTCTAATTCTTCATTAGTAGGAATCATAAATACTTTAATGATAGAATCTTCTGTTGAAATAAGAGATTCTTTTCCATTTGCACTCTCATTTTTAATATCATCTATCATAATTCCTAAATGATCCATATCTTCTAATACTCTTCTTCTTTCACAAGCATTATTTTCTGCAACTCCACCTGTAAAGACAATAGCGTCTACTCGGTTTAACTCTGCCATATAAGATCCTACATATTTCTTGGTTCTATTGCACTGAATTTTTCTTGTTAATTCTGCTCTTTCATCTCCATCAATAGCAGCTTGCTTCATCATTCTAAAATCGCCAATTCCACAAAGTCCTAATCTTCCTGATTTTTTGTTTAAAATTTCATCCATCTGATCCGGTGTCAAATGTTCTTCTTTCATGATTTTGGTTACAATTGCTGGATCTAGATCCCCTGATCTTGTTTCCATAACAAGTCCTTCTAATGGAGTAAATCCCATAGAAGTATCATATGACATTCCTTCTTTAATGGCACAAACACTTGCACCGCTTCCTATATGACAAATAATAGCATTAATTTTTTCCTTTGGCTTATTTAGCAATTCTTCTAATCTAGACAAAATGTACATATACGAAGTACCATGCATTCCATATCTTCTAATTTTATATTTCTCATAATAAGAATAATCAATTGCATAGATATAGTTATAATCGGGTATAGTTTGATGAAAAGCAGTATCAAAAACTACTACATTTTTCATAGTAGGTGCAATTTCTTCAATGGCTTTAATTCCCATTAAACTTCCAGGATTATGTAAAGGAGCTAGTTCGCATAATTTTTCAATATCCTTTACTACTTTGTTTGTTACTAATTCTGCTTTTTGGAATAATTCTCCTCCATGAACCACTCGATGTCCAATCGCATAAACTTCTTCTAAACTACTAATAACACCATAATTTTTATCTAATAATGCGTCTAATAATACCTTCATTGCCTCTTTATGATCCTGCATTTTTACTGGCACTTCATCTAATTCTTTTTTATCTACTAAATTTTTATAAATGATATTAGAGGTATCATAACCTACTTGATCACATCTTCCTTTTGCAATTACTTCATTTGTTTCCATTTCGATTAATTGAAATTTAATGGTTGAACTCCCACAATTAATCACTAAAATTTTCATGATAAAATCCCCTTCCTACTTTAATTACTATTTTTTAACATTTCAATGATACCAGATGTCATGGATATTTTGGTTGGAACAATAAATTTAGCGTCAATTGCATTCACAACTGCATCGATACAAATTCTCATTCCTCTTGTACCATCCCACCATATTTTTGTATTTGCATTTTCTTTTTTTACTTGTTCTAGAGAAGTTTGATAAAAATATTGTTCATCATAGCGTTCCATATTCTCTTTTTCGATATAATATGGTTCATTATCATCTAAGAAAAAGATATTTTCCTTTAATGGATAATGCATACTTTCATAAAACATAATATAGTTTCCACCTGCAAGAATTAAGATATCTGTTTTATTCTGGATATTCTCCATTCTTGAACAAGTCTCATTTAATAACTCTTTTATATTAGAAGTAGCAATATCTTCTTTTAAATCAGGATAACGGTTGGTAATATCCATTGCATTAAAGTTTAAACTTTGTCTTTCAATAATTTGTCTATCTTTTACAATAGCAAGCTCTGTAAAAGTACTTCCTCCAACCAAAACACCAATGTTATTGCTATGTTTAATATTTGCAATAGCACCATAAACCGTGTATTTGCACTCTTCTTCTAATGTTGGAATATTAAAATTAATACCTGTTTTTGAGAAAAATTCTACCAAAAATGATTTTTTAACTTCTTCTGACAATTTTCTAAAAAAACTTGTCCCGTATACTTCCACAACACCATAGTCTTCTTTTACTTTTAAAACATACTGATATAATGTTTCTTTATCCTCTTTTGTAAACTTTCCTTTTGCCTGATAGTTTTCTTTTAATTTTACAGGTATACTAGGAATTTCTTCTAATTTCCCATCGATATAGCCATATCCTTTAACACTACATCCTCCAACTTCAACAACTCCAAAATATTTCATATAACCCCTACTTTCCGGTTTGTACACATGTAACAGCAATGGTACCGATTATATCTGCTACATTACAACCTCTTGATAAATCATTAATTGGCTTTCTTAGTCCCTGCATTACTGGTCCTAATGCAAGTGTATCTCCAAATCTTTGTGCCATTTTGTATCCTATATTTCCTGCTTCTAGATTTGGAAAGATCAAAACATTTGCCTTTCCTGCAACTGGACTATCTGGTGCCTTTATTTTTGCCACTTCTGGAATAATTGCTGCATCTAGTTGCAACTCACCATCTACTTCAAAATCTACTTTCCTTTGTTTTAATTCTTCAACAACATGAACCAATTTATCGATAGATGGATTTTTAGCGCTTCCTTTTGTAGAATAAGAAAGAAATGCTACTTTCGGTTCTTGTTTTGTTAATAATCTAAAACTTTGTGCAGAAGCAATTGCAATATCTACCAATTGCTCCTCTGTTGGAAATTCAATTAACCCACAATCGGAAAAAAGCAAAACTCCGCTATTTCCTAGCTCTTTTTTATGCGTTTCTATTAAAAAGAAAGACGATATGGTAGTAACCCCTTTTGCTCCTTTAATAATTTGTAAAGCAGGTCTTAAAGTATTAGCAGTAGAATGAACCGCACCACTTACTACACCGTCAATTTCATCTATTTGTGCAAGCATAGTAGCAAAATACATTGGATCCTTCATTTTTTCTTTTGCTTCTTCTAATGTCATTCCTTTTTCTTTTCTTAATTCATAAAATTCTAAAATACACTTTTCTCGATCTTTGTCAGTTAATGGATTTCTAAAAGAAATATATGGACTAGAAAGGTCTATTTTTTCTTTTAAACAAATTTCCTCTGCTTCTTTTGGATCTCCTATAAGTACAATTTTAGCAATTTTTTCATTTGCAACAATAGAAGCAGCCTTTAATACTCTTACATCATTTAACTCTGTTAATGCAATGACTTTTACATCTTCTTTTGCTACTTGTATCATTTTTTTCATTATACCATCAAATTCCATTTTCTATTTTCCCCTCCTAATTTTGTTTGATTTTTCCTATCTTTCCAATTGTATCAAATATTTTAAAATAAGCAATATTTTCAAAGCCTGCAATGTCTTTTTGATACACCATATTGATATTTCTTGCAAATACCCCAATACACACTACCTCACTTGAAAGCACATTTTCTAAATTCGTTATATTTTGTGGCAAATCTTGTATACTAGAGGTTTCCACTTGAAGAAATGCTTGTTTGGTAGTATCGTTTAAGTCAATATATTCTCTTAAGTAGGTAATATCTGGAATATGAGAAACAGTAATATCTGCTAATACAATATCATAATTTTTGGCATTTACCATTTCCATAATATTTTCACTATTTGCAATTATCAATTCAATTTGAATACCGGTTATCTCACACATTTGCTTGATATTTTCTGCAATTTTTACTTTGTTTTCATCGTCTCCATTTAGTAACAAATTTAAACTTGCTTTTACACCCTCTTTTTCATAAATTCCAGCCTCATTTTTTTCCCAAGAATGAGAAAGCATTACATTTTGAGCTCCATAAATATCATATTTATACTGAATACCTGAATAAATAAATGGTAAATCAATTCTTTCTCCATATACTGCATTAATGTCTTCTACAATTTTTTCACGATTTAAAGAGTATACCAAAGCTTGCCTAATTTCTTTACGAGAAAACAAATCCGACTCTTTATTTCCAAGAATAAAAATGGTTTCTCCATTCCTATATTTTTTTACACTATATTCGTGTTTTCCAATTAGTTGCATTGCATTATTAGAAGAAGTAAAAAATATATCTAACTGATTATTTCTAAACTCTTCTACCATTTTGTCAGAATCTGTATAGTTTTTGAAAGCAATTTGACTAATAGGTAAACTTGCATTGGCACTTTGAAACAAAACCTCCTCAGTAGAAGTTTGTGCTACTGTAAAGTAGGTTTCATCTTCGCTTGAAATAGGGAAATCTAAGTGATAGACAAAATATGGATTTTCTGTATTCAAACGAATTTTTAATTGCTGAGAAGAAAGAATTTCCATAGACTCTATCTGGCTAAAAGCTGAATAATAAATGCTACTTTCTCCTAAATTTTTAATTTCTTCAATTGCATCTATGACATTTTGTGGTGTCATTTTGTATTTATCATTTAACAAGATATTATATTCTTTATTAGAAATCTTATCGATTGTTTTAGCTGCTAAATAAGTAATTGAATAATCTTGATTAACACTAATTAAAGCATTTTTAGTTAACTTTTCTAAATCTTTTAAAATAATATTTTTACTACTTGCCATATCCGTTGTATCTAAATTAGTAAGTCCTACTTTTAAAGAATAATCTACTAAATATTCTTGTTCTTTTTGTGTGTCATTACCATTTCTAAACGCTTCTATAATATCTATATTTCCTGTATCTACGATTTTTTTAGATACAATTCCTATCAAAACAAGGCAAAAAAGCAAACAAGCCACTTTAAAAAAAGTAGGAATATATATCTTGGTAGAGGTTATTTTTTTAGGTTCTAATATATTCTCAACTTTTTGCTTTTTTGATTCCAAGCTATTTTTTTTCTTTTGCTTTTCCTTGTTTAACTTCAACTGTTTTTTTCTTTTTTGATTAAAATACTCATACTTTTGTTCTTTTTTTTGATTTGCTTTTGCCCTTGTTGTCTTTTTATATCTATGCGAATGAATTATTTTTGCACTCATTTTTTTCACCTTATTTTTAGTATATACCAATTTGATGAAATTATATCATGTACCCTCTCATTTTTCAATGGAAAATCCTAAAAACAATTGATAAGGAAAAAACTCAAAAAGACTTTTTATCTTTTTGAGTTCATTTATTCTTTATTAAGCCTTTGGTTCAACGACAAACTTAATTCCAGTCTTTTCTTCATTGT
Organism: uncultured Clostridia bacterium; assembly: GCA_944386605.1. GTDB lineage: Bacteria > Bacillota > Clostridia > TANB77 > CAG-465 > CAG-465. Next base: position 7,866 of record CALXBS010000041.1, read on the forward strand.
CAATAGTTACTTCTGTAAATGCTGGTGAACAAACTAGTTCAACACCTGTTGGTGCTACGAATCCTCTTGCAATTGCTACTGCCTTTATTGCTTGGTTTATAGCCCCCGCTCCAATCGCTTGCATTTCTGCTCTTCCATTTTCCTTTACAAGTCCTGCAATTGCTCCTGCAACAGAATTTGGGCTTGATTTTGCTGAGATTTTTAATATATCCATTTTCTACCTCCTATTGATACTTATTTTATCATTTGTATATGTGATGATATATAATCACATTACAAATTCATTATATATAATTTAAAGTTAAAAATCAAGTATTTTTAAGATAATTTTGGTAAAAACATAAACTAGTCAGAAAGTCAAAAAATATGACAAAATAAAGAACAAACAAAAGACATAATATAAAAATTTAGGAAAAATGATTAAAGTTATATTTTTTATTATTTTGCTATGATATAATTTTAAGCAGGAGGGAAAAGTATGAAAACGAAAAAAGTTTTACTTGTAGTATTACTACTAATCATATTAATTGCATTTGTATTTTTAATGACATGTTTTACTAAAAAATTAAAGGCAGAAGATAATAATAATATTTCAATTATGTTTTATAAAGAATTATTAAATCAATATTCGAGTACATCAAACTATAATATTTGTGTAAATACCAATGACTTTATTAATTTATCAACTCAAGAAAAATTATCAGATGAATCTATACAAGAAATCATAGATGGTGTCCCAGATGATCATATCAAATTTGTTCAGCAAGATGAGGAAATTGATCAATATAAACTCATTATTAAATTTTTAAATTATGATATAGAATCACTTGCTTTTCGTACTTATTTGTATAATACTAGGATAACAGAAGAATCATTAGATTTGCAAACTCATTGGTATAGTAGTGACGGAATATCAGAAATTAGAACTTATGAAGCAAGTTATAAAAATGACGTGTGGGAAATAAAGGTAATTAATATGGGTGCCGCTTAAATTTTTAACTAGTTTTTTATCATTTAATATAAAAATGGGGCTTTTGATAGCCCCATTATGATATTACTTTGTTTTTAATTCATATCTTTTTTCTTCTAATTTTTTAGAAAACTCTTCTACAGAAATTCCTTCCATTTTATTACCATTTCTTTCACGAATAGATAAAGTTTTACTTTCTAATTCTTTCTTTCCTAAAATGATCATATAAGGAACTTTAGAAAGCTGTGCAACACGAATTTTATACCCAATTTTTTCATTAGAATCATCTACTTCTACTCTAAATCCTTTTTGAGTCCATTCTTGTTGTAATCCTTGTGCAAATTCTACTTCTTGTTCAGAAATTGGAAGTATTTTTACTTGTACAGGTGATAAATAAAATGGGAATGCTCCTTTTGTTTCTTCAATTAAAAAGGCTGTAAAACGGTCTAATGTCCCAAAGATTGCTCTATGCAATACAACAGGTCTTACTTTTTCTCCATTTTCATCTACATAAGAAAGATCAAATCTTTCTGGTAGTAAAAAGTCCAATTGACAAGTAGAAACCGTTACATCATGACCAAGTGCAGTTTTAATTTGTACATCTAGTTTTGGTCCATAGAAAGCAGCTTCTCCTTCAGCTTCATAAAAGTCAAGATTTAATTCTTTTAAAATTGTTCTTAGCTCATTTTCTGCTCTATCCCACATTTCATCATTATCATAATACTTTTCTTTATTCTCTTTGTCTCTTAAAGAAAGTCTAAAAGTATAATTCTCAAATCCAAAATCTTGATATACATCTAGTATTAATCTAACTACATTTCCGAATTCAGATTTAATTTGATCTGGTCTTACAAATAAGTGAGCGTCATTTTGGCACATTGCACGAACTCTTTCAAGTCCACAAACAGCCCCACTATCTTCCCAACGGAAATCATGTGCTAATTCACCAATACGAATTGGCAAATCACGGTAAGAATGTAACTCATTTTTAAAAATAAGCATATGATGTGGACAATTCATTGGCCTTAATACAAGCTCTTCATTATCCATCTTCATTACTGGAAACATATCCTCTTTATAATGATCCCAGTGACCACTTGTTTTATATAATTCTACATTAGCAAGAGATGGTGTATAAACATGTTGGTAGCCAAGAGATACTTCCTTATCAACAATATAACGTTCTAAACATCTTCTAATAACGGATCCATTTGGTAACCAAAGTGGTAAACCTGATCCAACTAGTTCATGTGTCATAAATAATTTTAAATCTTTTCCAATTTTTCTATGATCTCTTAATTTTGCTTCTTCTCTTTGCTTTAAAAACTCTTCAATTTCTTCTGATTTTGCAAAAGCAGTTCCATAGATTCTTGTTAACATTTTATTTTTTTCATTTCCACGCCAATAAGCTCCAGTTAATGACAATAATTTAAAATGTCCAACGGATTTTAGATATAACATATGAGGACCTGTACACAAATCAATAAAATCTCCCATTTGATAAAAAGTTAATCTTTCTTCTTCTGGTAAATCTTCTATTAGCTCAACTTTATAATCTTCGCCTCTTTCTTTCATAAGAGCAATTGCTTCTGCACGTGGTAAAGAAAAAGTACTCATTTTTAAGTTCTCTTTGATAATCTTTTTCATTTCTGCTTCAAGTTTTTCTAAATCTTCTTGTTTAAGACTTACATTATCAAAATCATAATAAAAGCCTGAATCAATAGCAGGTCCAATTGCAAGCTTTGCGTCTTGGTATAATCTTTTGACTGCCATTGCCAAAATATGAGATGTTGTATGTCTTGCCACCTCTAATACATATTCATCTTCATAAACTTCTCCTTGATTATTTAAATATTTTACTGACATCTTTCATTCCTCCCTACTATTTTATATGTTTTTCCTAATATAATAGATCCCGTTTTTATGAATTTTATCATTTGAACCATTCCTTTCTCTAAAGAAAATGTACCCCTATAGCAAAATACATTTTCTTGCTATAGGGGTACAATAAGTTATATATTGCACGGTTCCACCCTATGATTTACTTCATTATCGATGTTACGACATCAGCGGTAGTTTCCTACTAACTCCGGGGTAGTCTTCAAAATAGCCTTACTCTCAATTAGCTTCCAGCCACGACTAATTCTCTCTTTTAGCAGCCTCTATTTCTACTCGTCCCTTCAACGTTATAAATTAATTATACAACAAACTCTAAGAAAAATCAAGACACACTTGTCATAATTGCTGATAAAACTTCCACAAAATTTTGTTTTTTCGTGTCATATGACAAAATATCATATTTTACTTCAAACTCTTTTATCTCTCGAATCATCAATTCTGCATTTCCATCTAAATTTAAATCTCCTGCAAATTCAAACGAGTAAATAGGCCAATCAGAAGCATTACTTTTATCACTTACATAGCTATATTTTACAATTTTAGGATCGGTATAATTTACGTTTGCTACAACAATACAGCTATAAACACTATCTTGATTATCACTACTAGTAGCACAAATAATTCTTTTAATCGTATTTACATTTAATGTTACTTCATGCACACTGGTAATACAAACACTATTATTTAAAAATCGATACATACCTAAAGCAGAAGATACAGCTTCGTAATCTTGTTCAGTTGCCTCTACTTCAACAGGCCTAACAGGAACAGAGCCTGTTTCAGAATAAGGAACTGCAAAATATTCATTTACAAAATTATATCCGCTTAAATTTGCTTCAATATATCCCTCTTTTTTCATGATATCGGTAATGGTAAAAGTACCACTTTTTCCATTTTCTTGATAAGCATTCATCTGCGTATTTGTTTTATAACTACTAAGTGCCATATATCTACCAGTAGATACAAACTCTTCATTATATACCGCTCCTATTAAAATATTATCAATTACAATTGGTTTTGCATTTTTTGCTACATCATCTGAAACTTTATTTGCCTCTTGTGAAACCCATTCTTTGGTAATCATATTATGATTATGAAGATAGATAATCGTAGCTAAACTAGCTATAAACACAAGCAATAATAGAACCAAAAGTATTTTCATCCATTTCCTTTTTTTTAATTTATCTTTTGAATATCCCATTTTCATCCTACTTTCCTATTCATATTTCCATTTTCCTTCATCAATAGAAAAAACACACCCACAATATTTTTGCATATAAAGGCCATCCTCTCTTGCCATTTTCTGACCTTCTCTAAAATGTTCTCTATAATCTAAATACAAAAAGGGAATCTGATATTCTTCTTCTAACATTTTTCCTACTTTTTTAATAATCTCATGTTTTTGATAAGGACTAATGGTAAGCGTTGTGGAAACCATATCATATTGATTTTTCTTTGCATATTCAAAAACTTCCTTTAAACGCATATAATAACAATACTCACATCTTACCAAATACTTTTTGTCTTTTCCTACATTTTCTACCACATAGCGAACATACTCATTTAAATCATAATGATCTAATATTACATAATCACATTCATGTCTTTTACAAAAATCTTCAAATGTATTTTTTCTTCGATTATATTCTACCAATGGGTGAATATTGGGATTATACCAACAGGCAGTATAAGAAACTTTTTCTCTTGTTCCATCTTCATAAAGAACTCCATTTTCCTTTAAATCATTTTCGATATAAATAAAACAAGGGGCACAACAAGTATGTATTAATAATTTTTTCATCCCTTCATCTCCACTCCTAAATGTTCATAAGCAAGAGGGGTTGCACTACGTCCTCTTGGTGTTCTTGCTAAAAATCCAATTTGCATTAAATAAGGTTCATAGACATCTTCTACAGTATCCTTATCTTCGCCAATGGCAGCAGCTAGTGTATCTAATCCAACCGGCCCACCATGAAATTTTTGAATCATGGTAAGTAATATTTCCCTATCCGTATTATCTAAACCAATTTCATCAATCTCTAACCTATCTAATGCCTTTTTGGCAATTTTGTAATCAATGGTATCTAGTAATTCGACTTCTGCAAAATCCCTTACTCTTTTTAACAAACGATTGGCAATTCTTGGAGTTCCCCTACATCTAGAACCAATTTCTAATGCTGCGTCTTGATCGATTTTCATATCTAATATTTCAGCACTTCTTGTAATAATGCTTGCCAAATCTTTCTCACTATATAAATCTAATCGATGAATAATTCCAAAACGATCACGTAAAGGTGAGGATAAAGATCCTACCTTAGTGGTTGCTCCTACCAAAGTAAATTTTGGTAAATCTAAACGAATCGAACGAGCAGAAGGTCCTTTACCAATAATAATATCTAAATTGTAATCCTCTAAAGCTGGATAAAGGATTTCCTCTACAGATTTATTTAAACGATGAATCTCATCAATAAATAATACATCATTTTCTTGCAAATTGGTAAGGATTGCTGCTAAATCTCCCGCTTTATCAATAGCTGGACCAGATGTAATTTTTATATGGCTTCCCATCTCATTTGCAATAATGGTTGCAAGAGTTGTCTTACCAAGTCCTGGTGGTCCATATAGCAAAACATGATCTAAAGCTTCTCCTCTTTTTATGGCAGCAGATATATATACTTTTAAATTTTCTTTTACCTTATCTTGCCCAATATATTCTGAAAAACTAGTGGGTCTTAAACTAAATTCTTCTTCTATTTTATCTTCTGATTCTACATACTCAGGAGATATTACTCTATCTTCTATCATTTTGCCTCCTAAAATCTCTATTCATTATACCAAACATTAGTTTTTAAGTCAACAAAAAATACCTGCTCTTAACAGGTATTTTTCTCTACTCTATTATTTTACTTTTTGGCTTTAAAACAAATTCAAACAAGATGGCTGCAAGGACAGCACCACAAAGTGGGGCTAAAATAAATAACCATAATTGTTCTAAAGGTTGCCCTCCTAAGAATAAAGCAGGTCCTATACTTCTTGCTGGGTTAACAGATGTACCTGTAAGAGAAATTCCCATAATATGAATTAATGTTAATGTAAGGCCATTAATCATTCCTGCTAAAGACTGATACTCTTTTTTATTACTTACACTTAAAACTGTCAACACAAAAGTAAATGTTAAGATTACCTCTGCAATAAATGCTTGCATAGCATTTAATCCTTGATCTGTTCCAGCGCCAAAAGTATTTGCTCCTAATCCATCACCTGTACCAAAAATAACAACCAGTAAAGCAGTTCCAAGAATTGCTCCTAATACTTGTGCAATGATATAACCTAATAAATCTTTTGCATCAATTTTTTTAGTAATAAACATGGCAAGAGATACTGCTGGATTAATATGACAGCCTGATATACTTCCAATACAATATACCATAGCTGCTAATGCTAGACCAAACGCTAAGGCAATTCCTACATATCCTGTGCCAAACCCATTTGTAATTGCGCTTCCACAACCAAACAAAACTAAAATAGCAGTCCCCATAAATTCCGCTATATATTTTTTCATATATTGCCCTCCTTTGTAGAAATTCTACGTTTTTATTTTATCACAAGAACACCTTTGTTTCAATCCTTTTTCGTATATTCTTTTAGAA
>CALXBS010000042.1 GCA_944386605.1 uncultured Clostridia bacterium
GAACAAGTAGTAAATGAGGCTTGCAATTGGAGTTATGAATTTGAACTTGCAAAATATGATAGTTTAGGTAATGAAATAAACTATACTTTATCTGAAAGAATAGATAGTATTTTCTATGAAAAAGAAATCGTTGAAAATACAGATATGTTCAATCAAAAAATTGTAAACAAATTTGTAGTACCCAATGAACAAGTATTGGTGAAAGCAGTAAAAAAATGGGAAGATAACAATGATGAATATGGTAAACGTCCAAATAGTGTTGTATTGCAAGTTTTAGTTGGTAATGAAGTAGTAGCAGAACAAAAAGTAACAGAGGCAGATTCATGGAGTTATTCGTTTAAATTACCAAAATATGATAGTTTAGGTAATGAAATTGTGTATACTGTAGACGAAAAAGAAACTGATCGTCATTATGAAAAACATATTGAAGGAACTACCGTTGTAAATACTTGCATTTACGTACCACCAGTAGATACATCCGATATATCCGTTTGGGTATATGTAGTTATTTTGGTTGTAGCAATTTGTGGAATTGGAGTATTTATGATTCGACAAAAATCAAAGAATAAAAATTAAAACTAGAAAAGAGGCTTGTTTAGTCTCTTTTTCTTTACTTTCAGTCAAATATTTTGTAAAATAAAATAGGTGAGAAAATGGAAAAAACAAATGTGATGAGAATATTAGATAAGCATAAAATAAATTATCAGGTTCATTATTATGGAGATTCAGGTTTGATTAGTGGAATGGAGGTAGCAAATTATTTGAAAGAGAATCCAAATCAAGTGTTTAAAACTTTGGTTACCATGAGCAAGAAAAAAGAATATTACGTATTTGTGATTCCTGTTTGTCAAGAATTAGATTTAAAAAAATCAGCGTTGGCAGTTCATGAAAAAAGTGTTGAGATGATTCCCTTTAAAGAGTTATTAAAGGTGACAGGTTATATTCATGGTGGATGTTCTCCTATTGGAATGAAAAAACAGTTTGTGACTGTATTGGATTCTAGTGCTACTTCCTGTAATTATATAATGATTAGTGCTGGGAAAATAGGCTATCAGATTGAAATACAAATTTCAGATTTAGAAAAAATAATACCTATTATATATGCGGATATTACCAAACATACAGAAATTACAGATTTCGACAAAAAAATTATGTAAATTGTTATGTAAATGTTAGAAATGGTTGACAGATAAAATTTCAGGTGCTATAATTGATATCAGTGGACAGTTGAAAATTATTAAACTTAATAATTTGTCTTTTTGTGTTTAATTTTTTTCGAGTGATTCGCTAATAAATTTTAAAGGAGATCTGAATATGAAAGATCAAAAAAGAAAAGTTCAACTTACCCGGAGGATGATCGAAGGTTACGAGGAGGATTTAAGAGCCAAAGAAGCCGAAAAAGCTCAGCTCATGAAGCTGCGTGGACAGTACAAACTGCATACCATTGATGAGGATGGTGATAACAGTGAGGCACTGGATTTGAACCGCATGTTGGAGCTTTTGGATTCTGAAATGGCAGCCATCCGGTATACATTGGAAAACTGCGATGTGATCGACATCGAAGAATCCTCTTCCGTTGTTACGTTAGGCTCAAACGTTACTATCGAGATCAGAGAGGACGAAGATGAGGTAGACGTCTTGAAGGTAACCTTGTCCACCAGCCATCGGGTAGGTGTAACCAACTTTAGCCTGAACTCACCGCTCGGACAGTGCATTTTTGGAAAACCGGTAGGTTTTGAAGGAGCATATCTGGTAAGATCAAGAAGTGGAGAGAGTAGTGTCTCTTGTAAAATTTTAGCAATCGAGTAAAAAAGACTAAGCTGCTAGGAAAGTTTTTCTAGCAGCTTTTTAAATGCTTGGAATTGGAAGAAACATATTGGAAATTCCATCTTGTATATAATCTAACATTGTTTTTTTAGTAATGGTTTGGTCTAAAAAAAGTGTTTTTTCATAAATGATTTCGTCATCTATGGTTACTTGAATTGTGCCAAGATTTGTTTCAAATGGAACGGGAGCTTCTAGTTTTGAAAGGGTATCTTGTCTTACATAAATTTTATCAAATTCTCCTTCTTGTAATGGGTAAACAAGGGTGTCTGTTATACTCTTTTCATAAGAGGCTATATTTCCTTTTATCACAGGAATATTGATATAAAAATGGAGGTAACTAGAAATATCTGTCATAGTATACCTGTTAAAGCATTCTTCTAGTAATAGTTTTGCTTCTTGAAAACGAATTTGTGTTGTTTGTGCGCCTAAAACAATTGCAATAAATCGTTTTCCGTCTTTAGTAGCAGAGGCTGCTAGACAACGATTAGCTCCATTGGTAAACCCTGTTTTGATTCCATCTGCAAATTCATAACTATTTAGTAAAGCATTAGTATTATTTAGTGTTTTTGTAAAAGAACCGAAGTTAATAGTTGCTTGTTTTGTCTTTACAATTTCATTTAATGTTTTGTTATTTAAAGCATATCTTGCAATTTTAGCCATGGAAAGTGCTGTTGTATAATGATTTTCATCGTCTAATCCATGAGGATTTGCAAAATGTGTATCGGTCAGTCCAAGTTCTTGTGCCTTTTCATTCATCATTTGAGCAAATCCTTCTACAGAACCTCCTAAATGAATGCCAGCGGTATAAGCACAGTCATTTCCTGATGGAAGGAGCATTCCATAAAGTAAACTATTTGCACTTACGGTGTCTCCTGCTTTTAAGCCCACAGTTGTTCCACCTATATTAACGACTCCTTTAGGCACTTCTATCATTTCATTTAAAGGACAGTGCTCTACTAGTAATATAGAGGTCATAATTTTTGTAAGGGAAGCCATCTTCATTTTCTGGGTTGCATTTTTTTCATATAAGACTCTACCGGTTTCATAATCAATCACGACTGCTGCTTCAGATTCAATGTCTACAAATTGTTTATCGGTTGCAAATATAGAGTTAGAGATAAAAAGGCAAAAAAGAAAAAAGAGAATGATCATCATTTTTTTTAGCATATAACTCACCTAAATCCTTCTATTTAAAACATATAATACTAGGTAGCAAAATATGCTAATTTTTTGAAAAAATAGATTTTTTTGTTTAGAAAATTGATGTAAAAAAGAATAAAGAAAAAGGAAATCTTCTATTTCTTTTTATTGCTATATTTTTCTTTTTTGGGTATAATAAAAATGTGAAAAGTACGCATTTTTAAATAGATTTATGGTTGTCAAAAGTACAAGCTTATGATATACTATCGTTATATAAAAATTCTTGTTAAGAAGATGAAAAGAGGGTTATATGGAAAAAAAGGATAGTTTGAAACGTTTATTAGAAAAGATTGTTTATGTGTTTTTAATTGTACTTATGATTTTTTCAAGTGTATATGGACCTATTTATATACGCTTTATTCCACTTCTTTTTTTACTTGGAATTATTGGAAGAGTAGTGTTTAAAAGACAGGTAATTACAACTGTTTTTGGTGCTACGGTTGCACTATGTATTAATTTATTAAAAACACCAAATGATATTATTTATGTTTTTTTCATTTCGTTTATGATGGCTTTCTATATTGCTTTAGGAGAGCTTTTGGGGAATTTTATTTTAAAATTATATGAAAATTTCCATACAGAAAAAAGTAGAAAAGTAACTTTTGGGTATAGTGTTGCTATTTTGTTAAATATTATCGTTGCTTTAGGACTTCATAATATCACAAATGGAGATATTTTTCGCTATCAAAAAGCGCAAGAAGATTTAAAGGAATATTTATTAAGTACTTATCAAGAAGAAGGAAAGTTTAAAGAAGTAAGTGCTAATTTCTATCTATATCCAAATGCTAAATTTGTTTTTTATGAAAAGGAAGTAAATAGTAATCGTGTGTATAAATTTAGTGTTTATGAAGGAAATGAAAGCATTATTATTGATGAGTATAAAGTGATGTATCAACAAGAAAAAATTCAAAACATGAATATGGAATTAAATAAATGTATTATAGAGTCGGAAGATAGTAGTAAATATGATCATTTGGATATTAAAGTGGTTATGATAGATGATCAAAATTTGGGATTAGAAATTGGAAAAAATGTGACAGAATTAAATGAAGAAAATCTAGAAACTTTTGCAAAAGAAGTGGTAGAATATTTGGAGCAAATTTCTAATTGTGAAGCTTATAAAGCAATTGATGAAATACGTCTTTGTTTGAAAAATAAGAATCAAAAAGAGGAAAAGGTTTCGTCTATCCTATACATGGAAGAATACCAAACCATGTTAGAAGATAAGACACTGTTACCATATAAATATATTTTAAAGAGTTTGAATATTGAATATTCAGATGAGATTTAACAAAGGAGGAAACATGCTATTAAAAATAAGAGAAAAACTAAAAACAAAACAATTAGCAATTATTACAGATATAGTTCTTTTTTTAGGTGTTGTTTTTATCTTTATATTACTATTAAAGCAGCTAGATTTACCATCCTATAACGAATATGAAGAAGTAATGGCTCAATTTAATAGTGGTAACTTTGCAAGTATAGAAGAAGAAAATGAGGTTTATATCAAAAAAATAAAAAACGACTATGGAATTAATATAGAATATGGAAAAAGTACAGAAGATTATGCAGACTCTGTAAATGCAGAAATTCAGGAAGATGAAACTATTATTAATCATAATTTAAAGCAAATATATGAAACATTAGGAGAGTATCCCGATCAAGTATTTGATATTTTTAGATCTAAAAAGTATCCTATGAACATTATTTTAGTAAATCGTTTTCGTAACAATACACTTGCACTAGCGTCTAAGAATAATTTAAATCAGTATCGATTATTTGTTAGTAACACAAGCAAATATGAAAGAGCGTTTCATCATGAAATGTTCCATGTTTTAGAATATTACATGGAAGATAAAAAGAAAAATCTATATAGCAATTGGGCAGAGTTAAATCCAGAAGGTTTTTCTTATCAACCAACCACCTCGTTATTAAATAATGATTATGTCTTTAGTACCGCTACTAATTCTACTGCGCAGGATAATCCTTATTTTGTGACGAAATATTCTAAAGCTTCGGATAAAGAAGATCGTGCAGAAATTTTTGCGGAATTAATGATTGCTGAGTCAAAAGCAAGTTATTTACAAGAAGGACAACATATTCGTGAAAAAGCAGAAGTGATTGATCAAAGTATTCAAGAAAATATTACAATGGAACCATTTCAATATCATGATTTACTATATTCTGAGGAATAATATTACAAAATCGTCATTTGCTTTACAGATAATGTGTTACATGTTATAATATATGTTACATAAAACGGAGGATTAAGTATGAAAAAGGGAAAAATACGAATCATCATGTTATGTTTTGTCTTTTGTTTGTGCTTTTTTAAAAATTCTACTCTTTTTGCACAAGAGGTAGAGGATACAAATTTAGAACAAACAGCCGAAGATACAGAACAAGAAATGCAAGAAGAAAAGACAGAAATCTTAAACATGATAGAGGAATGTTTTAGCGATATGAAAAAAGTTTTGATCTCGATTGATCAAAAAGAAAAAAAGGTAAAGGAACAGGAAGAATTTGAAAAATATCCAGCAATTCGCTTAAATGTGGATACACCATTTTTTGGCTTTATTTCTATGGTAGATAATAAATTAAAAATTATGAAGGATGTTTCTACACTAGATGTTGCCAAGGGATATTCAATTAAAGATGTTTTAAATAAAAAGACAATTAAATTGCCAGATGTTTCATTTGGTTCTATTGTCGTTACAACAAGAGAAGTAGCTATTAATGAAGAAATGAGCTATGAAGATGCTAGTCTTACGCTTCTTAGAGTGATGGAGTATACAACTCAGGTTCATAGTGCAGAAGAGTTTTTGGATTATCAAATTAATAAAACGTTTAGAGGATATATTGATAAGGAAAAATCAGATAAAATTGAAGAAATTAAAACTAAAAATGATAAAATTGCAAGTGATATTTTGGCAACGGATAAGCAGTTAACCTATTTATCTATTATGCAATATGATAGTACGATATTACAAGACTATATGACTAGGTATCATGCGTTAAGTAGTCAAAATAAAAGTATTAATACACGAGTAAAAGATGTTTTGATGTCAGAAGAAACTTTAATAGAATTACAAAAAGAGACAATTGCTTTAGAAGGAGACTTGTTAAATTTATCGACGGAGGTAAATAATAGTTATAAAGAGGCAATTGAAAATATAGATGAAAAGAAAATTTTACTTGCTTTGAAAGAAAATTTGACAGAAAAAAGAGACAAAGTAGAAGAATATATTGAAAATTCTACAAAGACAAAGGATATTGAACAAGAAGAAGAGTTACCTGTTACAAATGAAATAGCAGATCAAGAAGTGGCAGAAGAAGAAAAAAATCAGGAGGTAATTACCAAATATGAAGTTACTTCTAAACAAACTTTAGATTATATGAATTTAGCATTAGATACCATTGATGAAAAAATTGAGACCTTTATTGGAAACCAAGAGGAAACCTTACCAAAACAAGAGGAAAATGAGACAAATGAAACTAGTGAGGAAAATATTAATAAGATAGAAGTAACTGGAATTGAGGTAAAGGAATTTACAAAAGAAGAAAAAATGGCTTTGGTAGAAGATTTGTATAAAATTTATGTAGAATTTTTACAAAAAGAAAATCAATTTTATTTAGATAATACCAACTTTTTGTTAAAAGATACAACGGATAAAATTTCTGATTTAACTGGAAAGACTAAGGAAAATATTTTGTCCTATATGAAATATATGTATCATGAATTACCGGATAAATTAGAGGGATATATTAATCAAAATAATAGAAGTTCTAATATAGAATTAGAAGAGTTAAGCAATTGTTTAGTAGAAGAGTTAAAAACAATTGTAGAGGTAAATACAAATATTAATCAAATTTATCAAGAAATGATAGAAGAGGAATTAAAAAGCTAGAAGGAGTAATGAAGGAGAAAAACATGCAAAACTTAACAAGACAAGATTTATTAAAAGTAGAAAAACCTGGTCGTTATGTTGGAGGAGAATATAACCAGGTGATTAAGTCAAAAGAAAATATCAAATGTAGATTTGCTTTTTGCTTTCCAGATATATATGATATTGGTATGTCTAATTTGGGAATGAAAATATTATATGGTGTTTTAAATCAAAGAGAAGATACATGGTGTGAAAGAGTTTTTGCACCATGGAAAGATATGGAAGCTCTTATGCGACAAAAAAATATAGAATTATATGGTTTAGAGTCAAAAGATAGTATTAGGGAATTTGATATGATTGGCTTTACCTTGCAATATGAAATGAGTTATACCAATATCTTAAATATGTTAGATTTAGCACATATTCCTGTTCTTTCAAAGGATAGAGAAGAGGAGTTTCCTTTTGTGGTTGCAGGAGGGCCTTGTGCTTGTAATCCAGAACCCCTTGCCGATTTTATTGATGTGTTTATGATGGGGGAAGGAGAAGTTATTCTAGATAAAATTGTTCAAAAATATATAGAATGGAAGGAAAAGAAATTACCTAAGATAGAGTATTTAAAATCCATCAAAGATTTACAAGGAATTTATATTCCTAAATTACATGATGAAACCAATATTATCAGAAAAACCGTTATTGAAGATTTGGATCATGTTTATTATCCAACAAATTTTGTGGTTCCTAATGTTGAGATTGTTCAAAATAAAATTCCACTAGAAATCTTTAGAGGGTGTCAACGTGGTTGTAGATTTTGTCAAGCCGGTTATATTTATAGGCCTGTTCGAGAAAAATCCCCTAAACGTTTGTTAAATCTTGCAAAACAAGCGTATCATTGTACGGGAATTAATGAAATTTCTCTTGCTTCTCTTAGTACATGCGATTATTCTCATTTCTTAGAATTAGCAGAGGATTTAATTGCGTTTGGAGAGGAAAGAAAGATTGGTTTATCGTTACCTTCTTTAAGAATTGATTCTATTAATTTAGATATTTTAAAAAAGGTACAATCTGTTAGAAAGTCTTCTCTTACCTTTGCTCCAGAAGCGGGAAGTCAAAGATTAAGGGATGTGATTAATAAAAATATTACGGAAGAAGAAATCTTAGATGGTTGCAAACTTGCTTTTGAAAATGGCTGGACAAACATTAAACTTTATTTTATGATTGGTTTACCAACAGAAACATATAAAGATTTAGATGAAATTGTCACACTTGCTAATAAGATTGTCGATTTATACTATAGTATGCCAAGAGAAAAGAGAAAGGGTAGATGTAATGTAACGGTTGCAACTTCTACTTTTGTTCCAAAACCTCATACTCCTTTTGAGTGGTGTGCCCAAAATACGATTGATAAAGTTGAGTTAAAGCAACAATTTTTAAAAGAGAAATTATCGAATAAAAATATCAAATACAATTGGCATAATCCACAAGTAAGTAAGCTCGAAGCAGTCATTGCTAGAGGAGACAGAAAAGTAGGACAAATTATTTATGAGGCTTTTCGAAATGGTGCAAAGTTTGATAGCTGGGAAAGTGAATTAAATTTAGAAGCATGGCAAAGAGCTTTTGAGATAGTAGGAGTTACTCCTGAGGAATATGCTAACAAAGAATATGATTTGGAAACCAAGTTTCCATGGGATCATATTATGCATGGTGTAGAAAAATCCTTTTTAAAAAGAGAATATCAAAAGGCGATGAAAGAGGCAACAAGCCCAAAATGTAGTGAAGGATGTTCTGGTTGTGGTGTTACTTCTATTGCTAGGTGCAAATTTTTAGAAAGTAAATGAGGAAGTTAAAATGAGTAAAGATTATGTAGATAAATCAAAGATTCATATTTCAAACAAACAAGTTACTTACCAATATGAAATAGTGGATAAGATAGAATGTGGTATTGCATTAAAAGGAACTGAGGTAAAGTCAATTAGAGATGGAAAGTGCAATTTAAAAGATAGTTTTGCTTTGATTAGAAATAATGAATTGATTTTAAAAAATGCACATATTAGCCCTTATGAAATGGGAAATATCAATAATGTGAATCCTACAAGAGACAGAAAATTATTGGTGCATAAAAAGGAGATTTTAAAATTATTAAATAGGATTAAGCAAGATGGTTATACACTTGTTCCAAGTAGAATGTATAATGATGGACGTTGGGTTAAAGTAGAGCTTGCAGTGTGTAAAGGAAAGAAATTATATGATAAACGTGAATCTTTAAAAGAAAAAGACGCAAAGAGGCAGATGAATGCTTTTAAAAAATAAAACAAAACGAATAAATAATAAAATGAATCAATAAATAAACTTAAGAGGTACCAAAAGTACTTCTTTTTTTGCGGAAAAATACATTGTAAAAATAAAACAAAAATGGTAGTATGCGGTTGTAATAGGAATATTGCAGAAAAGAATAAAAGTTTATGTTAACAAAAAACTTTGAAAGCATGATTGGACTACACACACACACACACACACACAACATAGTTTTAAAAACATCCCAAAAAACTATGTTGTAGTCCAATTGTACAAAAAAGAATAAATAACATAAAAATGCAAAAACTAAAGAAAAAAAGCAAAGGAGGAAAATATGCAAAAGCCAGAAAAAGAAATAAAAAAGTCAAAAGAAAACAAGAAAAAGCATAAAAGAAAAGTATCCATATTTACGATATTCTTATGGTTATTTTTGATTACAACCATGTCTACCATAGTAGTAGGATCACTCACAAAAAAGAATGCAATCGAAGTAACAGATAATAATTGGAATATACAACTTGTTATGTATGATAGAAGTAGTGATACACCAAATCAAGCCATTACAGATTTTACATGGAGTCCAGCAAATGAAAAAGAAACCAGACAATTAACAATGCAAATAAACTATGCATGTACAACAGGAAAAGAATATCAACCAGGAGAAATTATAGTAGAAATACCAGGAATAGGAAAAGATAGTTTTAGTGAATATTGGAGAAATCCATATTATAGTAATGAAACATATAGTTATTGGTTGGAAAATAATGTAGTTATAGCAGCAGATAAAGAAAGTAGTACAAAACAATATGATTGGAGCTATGTATATGATGAAGAAAATAATTTATATACATTTACTAATAATATGGTAATAGCAGAAAATGAACATTTTGAAGGAACCATACAAATTGTATATAATTTAGAACCAAAATTTAAAATACAAACAGATTTAGAGTATCAAGCAAAGATAAAGGAAAATTTAGAGTCTGATGAGATTATAGCAATGGAATCAAATGTATGTAATTTTCATTATGTTGGAACAAAGAAAACATATCAAATGTGGAAAAAAACTTATGCAGCTCCAAAAATAGATTATACACCAATAGAAGATATATTAGATGATTATTATTGGGTATTGTATGCTTTTAATGCAAATTACAGTACAGAAGGAACAAGCTATGCTTTAGATATAAATGGAAAATATAGGATTTATGACGGATTTGTAGGTATAAAAGAAACATTACCAGAGGGATGTATTATATATGATAAAGATTTAAATAAAGTAGAACCAATAGAAGGAAATACATATTATTTAGCTACAAATTATAATACAAATGATTGGTATGGTGATCGTTATCCGTTATATTACGTAGGATATCCAAAATCAGTATATGAAGAGGGAGAAAGTATAACGAATACAGCAGAATTATGGGGAAGATATGAGGATGAAGAAGAGATACAAAAACTAGCTGAATCATCAGCTACAGTGAGTTTAGTAGATTTTGATTTTGAATATAAAGGTAATTTATATAATATTAGCAAATATTCAAAAAATAAAGAAGAAATGATGTATAGTAATAAAATAAAAAATGATGGAGATGTAGTATATTGGAAAATTTATAATGTAAATGCATTTTATACAGATTCATTAATGGATGTAGAAATGGGAGACGATTTATTATATATTACAAGAGAAAATGGAGAAGTAACAAAATTAGAAGATAATGAGTATTATTTTACAGAAGTAAGAATTCCTGTGTTTTATACATATAATAAATATAATCAAAATACAGGAGAAAAATTAATAGGATATGAATGGGAATTACAGGTAAGATATGCTAATACAGAGGAATATGTAAGTTATCAAACTGGAATAACAGGAGAAGGAAACATTATATCTGGGACTAGTTATAATGCTCATATTAAATTTGAAAATGATAATGTGGCAGGCATAAAATTTATCATAAAAGATTTAGACAAGACGTTATATAAAGCTAATATAGATATATATACAAATATACATACTCAGGATTCTGGAACAGAAGGAAAAGTATATAATTTTGACTATTTGCAAGTATATCATAAAGATGAAGAAGGAAATAGAACATTAGTAAATGAGCCAACAGAAAATAGTTATACTACACCATCCACACTAAAAATAGCAGAGTATGATCAGGCAACCTACGGAACCTATATGCAAAGAGATTATGCTACATATGATATTTGTGATGGTAAATTGAATTTAGAAGTTTCAAAGCAACAAAAGTTATTTACAAGCATTATTAATAATGCTGTAGAAGAAAGATATGAATTTATTTGGACTCTAAGTAGTGATTTGAGGTTATACTATTTTAATGTAGATAAAGATGTAATTATAAAGGCATATGATATATTACCAGAAGGTGTATATTTAAAAGATGGCAAAGAATCAATTAAAGTATATCTTTCAAATACATCTGGAAGACCAACAATTTCTAATCCAAACGCATATAAATATGTAAAACTAAAAGATGGAACAACATTTAATTCTCAAGCAGAATTTGAAAATTATATAAAAGAATGTACAGAAATAGAAATAGATTATAATTATCAAGATAGTGGAAGAACCAAAATAAGTATGATAACCAATTTAAATGAAATAGATTGGAGCTACCTTAATCAAGTAAGTTTATTTTTTAGGATTGATAGTGATATACAAGTAGAAATACCATATGATAGTATATTAGAGTATGGAACAAGTTATACAAATTATGGATATAATATGTGGAATGATCAAGAATATACTTATGGAAGTGATTATTTAAATGGATATTGGAGTGCCACAGTGACTACAGATAACGGAAAATATGATAGTTTAGCAAGTGATATAGATCAAGATGGAAATACGGAAGAAAGTATAACTTATGATTATGCCACAGTAAACATAACGCATGCAGTATCCTCACAACAAGCAGTTATTAAACAAGTAAGAACAGATTTGACGCAAGGAAAATATGTAGAAGGAACGGCAGAAGTGAGTAGCGGTGGAGAGTATGATTACAAATTACGTGTAACCACAGGAGCAAATAGTATAAAAGATTTAATCCTTTATGATAATATAGAAACAATTACAGATGAAAGCGGAGCAGATATAAGCGAAGGTTGGAAAGGAAGCTTTTTAGGAGTAGATACCAGTTATGCAGAATCAAAAGGGTATGCACCAAAAGTATATTATTCAACAGAACTAAATCCAGGAAAGTTAACAGAAGTACCAGATAAGTGGCAATTACTAGATGATAGTGTAGATAAAAGTACTGTAAAATCTATCTGTGTAGATTTAAGATATAATGCAGATGGTGGAGAAATGGAACTTACACCAAATAATGTTGTATTTGTGCTAGTAAAAATGCAAGCACCAGATGATAAAACACTTATGACATCAGCAAATAATATGTTCTGGACAAATTGGAGAACAATTGATCCATTAGGAAGTGTAATCGATAATGTAGAAGGAATTTATTCAAATCAGGTTAATGTAGAAATATATAAGTTAGATGTAGTAAAAGAAATCAGTGGAAGAAAGATATGGGAAGATAATGAAAATGCATTAGGCTTAAGACCAGCAAGTATTGTAGTAAAATTAATGCAAGATGGAACAGAGTATGCAAGAAAAGAGGTAAGTGAAGCAGATAATTGGAATTATACCTTTGAAAATGTACCGGTATATAGAGATAATGCTGGAAATGAATTTGTATATACGATTGAAGAAGAAGCAGTAACAGATTATATAAAAGAAATAAGTGGAAATGATATCACAAATAAAGTAGATAAGACAGAAATAGAAGTAGAGAAGAAATGGGTAGGAGATGAAGGAAGTAGTAGAAGACCAGAGAAAGTAACGATACAGTTGAAAAAAGGTGGAGTGTTACTAGAAGAAAAAGAAGCAAATAAATCAAATAATTGGAAAGTGACATTTACAAACTTAGATAAATATGATGATAATGGAGATGAAATTGTCTATACAGTAGATGAGAAAGAAGAGTTAGAATTCTATACCAAAGCAATAGTAGGAAATGTGATAACAAATACGTTTACCGTACCCGATGATAAAATACAAATAACAGGAATAAAGAGT
Organism: uncultured Clostridia bacterium; assembly: GCA_944386605.1. Lineage (GTDB taxonomy): Bacteria > Bacillota > Clostridia > TANB77 > CAG-465 > CAG-465. The sequence continues at coordinate 13,318 of CALXBS010000042.1, forward strand.
TGGAATGATAATAACAATGAAGCAGGAAAACGTCCAAGTAGTATAACTTTACAAGTAAAAAATGGAGAAAGTGTTGTAGCAGAACAAGAAGTAAGTGGAATAAATAATTGGCAATATACATTTGAATTACCAAAGTATGATAGTTTAGGAAATGAAATAAATTACACAATAGATGAAAAAGATAGTGGAAGTAAATTCTATGTAAAAGAAAAAATAGAAGGAAATACTGTAACCAATAAATTTGAAGTACCAAATGAAACGGTAGAAGTAACAGCTGAAAAGAAATGGAATGACAATGAAAATGAAGCACAAAAAAGACCAAGTAGTGTTACATTACAAGTAAAAGAAGGAGAAAAAATCGTACAAGAACAAATAGTAACAGAGCAGAATAATTGGAAACATACCTTTACAAACTTACCAAAATACGATAGTTTAGGAAATGAGATAAATTACACAGTAGATGAAAAAGAAAGTTTTGAATTCTATACAAAAGGAATTGTAGGAAATATCATTACAAATACATTTAGAGTACCGGATGATACTATAAAAATAGTAGGACAAAAAGAATGGCAAGATAATGAAAATGAAGCAGGAAAGAGACCAACAAGTGTGATATTGCAAGTAAAAGCAAATGGAGCAGTAGTAACAGAAGCAGAAGTAAATGAAAATAATTTATGGAGATA
>CALXBS010000043.1 GCA_944386605.1 uncultured Clostridia bacterium
AAACTGCTTGACAAGTATTTTTGAATATGGCTTGTTTCTAAGGATAGAGGCTATACCCAAGCGTCCACTCCGACCAAAAGAAAATAATTGCTAGAAGGCTTGAAATTACTAGATTTCAGGTCTTTTATTTTACCTAATTTTTAGTAATTTTTTAAGTATATCTAAAAGTAGTTATGAAAGGCTGGAATAGGCTATTTTACTCTGTTAGCCTTAGTTAGCCTTTCTCTGCCTTTCTCACAACTGCTTACACTTAGCTCCCCCAAAATTGATAACTTAAAATTTGGGTAGCTGAGTTCAGCTCCCCAAAAATAATGCTTGAACTCCTTGAAATATCAATCTTTTTTTAATATATAATAATTTCAACTCCTCATCGTTTAGTAATAATTACTAAACAAAATTAATCTTCTAAATCAACATTAATAACTTCATCAAAATAATTATAAACTTTTTCAAGGTTTCTTTATATTTGTTTCAATCATAAAAAAATAATACTTCTATTATTTTTAAAATTATAAATTTAAAGAACTTATGTTTTTGATCATAAGTTCTTTAAACAATACTAATTACAATTTGTTTTACTTGCTTCAATCACACTTCTAAAAGCCATGTAATTATTTCTCTCTACTTGTGCCTTAATTTCTCTATCTAACTTTGCGAGCCCTTCTGCTGTTGGTCTTTTTTCTGGCGGTACTTTTTTTATTACCATTTCTCCATTACTTTGTTTTGCGATTTTGGCAATAACTTTACTAAGTTCGTAACTCATATTTTACCTCCTTAACTAATCAGTTTACGAGTTGTTTTTAAAGGTATTATGAAAATACCAACATGCCCATGGGATATATGCAATGCTAAAACCTATTATTGTTCTTGTGTCAAAAGGATTATTCAATTCATTTGGCACAATATAAACTACTGTAATATATAACATTACTATTCCCATATACATCAAAAACCTGTGCATAAAATTATTATACCGTCTACTCATATTTGCCTCCTATCATTAAACAAAATATTTTTTCCTTGCACATTTTCTTCTTAACAGACATTCAAAATCTGTAAAACATTATGTAGTGTATTTATTACCATTTTACAATACAACCTTTGCAATTCTTCAATTATCCAATTTGTGTGCTGCAATTCATTACAAAGTCTAATAGAAGTTTGAACGAGATTACTCATAGATTTTCCCCTTTGATATTCATCAATTGTTAATAGTTTCTATATGTCTACTCCATAAGTAGATTATAAGGATTAAATTAACTTATTATTTAAATTTATGTTAATAATATATCATGTTATTAGATAAAATTCAACAATTTTAGGAGGATACTTAATTTATTTCCCTTTCTGCCTCATTTTCAAAGTAATCAAAATCACTAGAATTAGCTTTCTTTATTGCATATTCTTTTATAACTTGTTTTGATAAAGTTCTATATCTTCTAATTTTTCTTTTAGATCTATAATTTATTTGTAAATTAGAAATCATATGCTAATAGTAATAATTCCATCAAGAAAGTTATCAATTCTGTTTTCCATTTTATTTTGAACAGTAGTATAAAATAATATATTTTTTTAACTTTTAAAATAAAAAAAGAGTTGTAATAAAAAAGATATATTAAACTATGTACAAAAAATTTTTTAAAATTGGGAGTAGTCACAATGTATAACGGTAATTTAACTTACCATGTATTCTATAAAAAGCTATAGGATACGTACAAAGCTAGAGAATGTCAGTTCACCATTCTCCCGTTTTTTCATTAACTGAAAAAGGTGTGTATCTATAAAATTAAACACACACCCTATTCTTTTCAACTTTCTTTAACAATAAAATCTTTCGCTAATTTTTCGCTTTCCCTTCGTTCCCATTTATTTCTATCTAACTTTTGCTTAAGAGATTGATTTAATACTTGTAAGTCATAAGAAGAGACCTCACGAACAATACTTGCCTCTTTCACCCAAGCTAAAATTAAGGGATTATCTGTAACAGTTCTACATATCGGATAACATTTTAACTTTACCCTTTTTTGCCTCTTTTTCTCTTGTTCTAAATCTTTTAATAATCTCTCCTCCTCACTTGTTAACAAATCCAAAAATAATTGACAAGCCGAATTTTTCTCACACTCTTTCTCTTTTAAAAAAACTAAAAACCGTTTTTTAAATTCTCCCAAGTTTTCAATATCTAATAAACTATTGGAATGCATCCATTCAAGCTGAGTGCTAAAAAATTCATATAACAAATTCCTATCTTCCTGCTTTAATTTTTGCATAATGACCTCCTTAATAATAATTTTATGTTAAGATTACTTTTATTTTATCGCATTATATCATATTTTCTATTACTAGGCAACATATCCAAAAATTTAATTTTTGACATGCTTTTTCAAATATGTTATAATTTATTATATATGTAATTTTAGTATTGGAACTTATCCACGAAAGCTATTAGAGAACTAGCGATAGTTATTACATATATTAGTGTAAGATGAGTCATCATCTTACCAATTTTTTTGAGGTATAAATTATGTGGAATGATTATTTTTATCAATTACAGAAGAAATATAATATGCGAGTAAGTACAAAAACTCCATTAGTGATTAGGTTAGATGGAAAAGATGTTACAAAAGATACTACTTTAAATTTTCTTTACAAGTTTAAAGGAAGTTTCTTTGACGCATTTGAATCTTGTGCTTGGTATTTTTCTAAAAAATATCATTGTTATGCTTTATTTGGAACAGATGAAATGAATTTTATCTTTCCAGATCCAATGCTTGTTATAGAAGATCTAGATCCTTCAAAAATCAATCACTCAAATGAAATTATTGCTTTATTTATACAATATTTCTTTGATTATTTTAACCAATCTTATAAAGATAAAAAAATATTTTTTCATGGAAAATGTTTTTCTATCCCAGAAAACAAAATTACCTCTTATATCAAATATAGAGGAAGTAGCATTCAAAATGTAATAACTACTTATGTCTTAAAAAGAAATAATGTTAGAATGGGAAAAGAAAAAATTGAAGCTAGATTAAGAAAATGTAAAGAATTAGATTTATATGAACAAATACAAGAAATTGAGTTAGGTGTATTATATTTTGACGGAAAAAGATTAGATACCAAAGAATTTTTAAATGGAAATATTGTTGAAATACCTTCTAAAGAAAATATAAAACATTCTAATTATGAAGAATTAAATATTGAATTTTTAAATTTATAAAAGGGGCTATGTGCCCCTTTTTATTGTTGTATATACCAACTATTTCCATTATCATCTGATAAATATGTTTTAGAGTCTCCACCATGATAATCCCCATCAGATCCCTGAGAAATTTCTAATATTAACTTTCCATCTTTTATCTCTGGTAAAGAATAATAATCATATATATCATTTTCCTCCAAAATCACTTGAGAAAACTGATTTCCACTATCTGTTGTTATATATAAATCACTATACTCACCTGCTGTATGTGGCATTGTCAAAAATCCAATTTCTTCAGTTACAAAATATAATTTACTAGAAGTTTTAAAAACCTGATTTCCTTCTTCTCCTATCCCATAACTTACAGTATTCCAAGTCTTCCCACCATCGGTTGTTTTTAGTATCTTTCCAAATGCAGTTCCCATGGCAACATCTAAAAATTCAAAGATATATCCTACATCAGAATTTAGAAACTGAATACTTTGAATATGAGCAGTATCAATCATAACCTTTTCCCAAGTTTCTCCTTGATCATCTGAATAAACCAAATACATTTTATTATCTTCTTTAGTTAAAAAAACGGTTTTATCATGAGAAATTTGATAATTATCATCTGTATAAAGAGATTCTACACCAGAAAAATCTCCTGGTACTTTTATAATGTCTTTACCATTATAGCTAATATATAAAATACCGTTTTTAATGATATAATCATTTTCTGCTAAACTTACTAAGTGATAATCTTCTAAATCTTCAGCTTTATAAGTGGTACAAGTAAGTTCCTCGGGTGGTGTCTTTTCCATAGAAACATCGACTATTGTAATTGTTCCGCCCTTTTTTATAATATCTGTCTTCTCATCTAATGTACAATTTTCATTTAAAGCAATTACATATTTAGGGATCTCATTTTTATATAGCACAATTGCAATTGTTCCAAATTGCTTACAATCTGAAAGCTCAAAAGTATCTGTTGTTCCATTTTTAGTTACTATTATTTTTTCATCATCTACACTTAATTTGGTTACATTTTCATTTTTATTAAAATCTACCCAATCTCCTAATAAGGTATTTGTAACATAATAATATGAAATGCCATTTCCTCTATCACCATAAGTAGCCACATAATCTCTTAAATTTCCATCTACATCTACATAGGTTACATTACAAATATCCTTTGTTAACCATTGTGTTTTTACATCACCTATTGCAGGATAAGGAAATTCTTCTCTTGGTTTTCCAAAAATAAATAGTTTTATATTTCTATAAATTGTCATTTTTCCATTTTCTAAATCTTGTTTTAAAACGAGTTCATTAGAAAAATTATCTGAAAAAGTAACGATACTTCTATTATGAAAAACATGTGTTAGCATAAAAATCAAATTGATACCAAAAAGAATTATACATACAATGCAAACAATGATATTTCTAATCGTATTTTTCTTTAATAAGCATAAAAATGAAACACAAGCAGTGATGGTGATGATAAAGTTAAATATGTATGAAAGTGAATCTATCACATATTCAAACTCATGATTTCTTAAAACAAAAAAGTAACCACATTGTATCACGAAAAAAACAAAACATACAAAAAGTGATATAATTCCTGTTATTTTTTTTATTTTATTTCTTTTTAATCTTTTTTCTTCTTTTTTATTTTCAATTTTTTCTATCGTTTCTTGTACTATCTTTTCTACATCTATTTTTTCTTTCTTTCCATACTCTCCATTTAAAATTTCAGATACATCTACATGAAAAATTTCAGCCAAAGAATTTAATAAAGTAATATCCGGAAATCCTAAACCTCTTTCCCACTTAGATATTGCTTTATCTGTTAAATTTAATTTTTGTGCTAACTCTTGTTGTGTCATATGATTTTTCAGACGAAGTTCTTTGATAAACTTTCCAAATTTTTCACTATCCATTGATAATCCCTCCTATGAAAAACATATCATGATGTTTCATATTTTTCAATCGACTCTTAGTAGAGTTACGTATCAAGCAAATGATTTAACGCTTCCCATTCATTCATTTTTTGTTTTATCTCTTCAGATAACTGATTAATTTCTTGTTGCAATTCATTTAATTTTATATATTCTCTACAAATATCATCTTGTAACATTTCTTTTTCTAACACCTTAATTTTCTCTTCTTTTTGGTCTATTTCACTTTCTATCTTTTTTATTTTCGTTCTAATTCTATTTTTTTCTTTATTTTCTAAATAAGAATTACTTTTAACCTCATTCTTTTCTTTTTTGATCACTACTTCTTTAACTTCCATATTCTTTTTTTCTAAATATTCAGAATATGACCCTTGAAAATAATAAACACCCTCTTTTTCAAAAATTAAAAGTGCATCTGCAATTTTATTTACAAAATAACGATCATGTGAAACAATAAGCAAACTTCCAGGATAATTTTTAAGAATTCTTTCTAAGCTTTCTTTTCCTACTATATCCATATGATTGGTAGGCTCATCTAATAATAACAAATTAGGCCCTTTTTTTAATATTTTACATAATTCTAGTCTTACTTTCTCACCGCCAGAAAGCATTTTTATCTTTTTATCCATATCTTCTTTAAAAAACAAAAAGGAAGCTAGTGCACTTCTAGTCTGAGTAATGGTAAGATTTGGAAATTCATCACAAAATTCTTCTAAAACTGTTTTATTTTCATCTAATGAATCCATTTGTTGATCAAAATATTGTGAGTCCACTTGATATCCAAATTCAAATTCTCCATCCAGTTTTGGAATTTTTCCAGTTAAAGTTTTTAAAAGAGTAGATTTTCCTTTTCCATTTGCACCTATAATTGCTATTTTCTGTCCCTTATACAAATCAAAAGACACACTTGCAAGTACACGATCATATCCAATCTTTAAATTTCTAACAGATAATACAAGTTTTCCGCTTTCTCTTTTTAGATGAAAATTGGTATGAAATGTTTTTAAATCATAGGGATTTGGTTCTTCAATGATTACCATTTGTTCTATTTTTTTCAATTTTGAAAGCGCCATTTTTGCCTTAGTAGGTTTATACCTAAAACGATCTGCAATAGCTCTTAATCTTTTAATCTCTCTTTGTTGATATTCATAATCTTTAGACTGTTTTTCATAATTTTCTCTTTTTTGTTTTTCAAAAGCCGAATAGTTCCCTGTATATTCGGTCATACAAGCATACTCAATTTCATAGACTTTATTTACAATCTTATCTAAAAACATTCTATCATGTGAAACAATCACAAGTGCTTTTGAATAATTTTTTAAATAATCTTCTAGCCATTCAACGGTGCTAATATCTAGATGATTGGTAGGCTCATCTAATAACAAAATGTCTGGCTTACTTAATAATAATTTTACAAAAGCAATTTTTGTCATTTGACCACCAGAAAACTCAGAAATTTTCTTTTTTAAATCTTCTTTAGAAAAACCAAAATAATGAAGTGCTGTTTCATATTCTTTTTGATAAGTATATCCTCCTATTAGCTCATATTTTTCTAAAGCACTAGTATAATTTTTGATATTTTTTTCATTAGAATCTTGCTTTAATAATTGTTCTAATTTTATTATTTCTTTTTCTAAATCTATAATAGGTTGATAGATTTTCTGCATTTCTTCTAATAAAGTGCATGTTGTATCTTTAAATTGAATTTGATCTAAATAACCAATTTGTATTTTTCCCTGTTTATATACACCAAATTTTTCTTCACCAATGCCAGGCTCTAACATTTCTTCATGAAGCATAGCCTTTAATAGCGAAGATTTTCCACATCCATTTCTCCCTACAATAGCAATTTTTTCTTTTTCTTTTATTTCAAAATTAATTTCTTCTAATATGGTTTTAGCGCCATAAGAAATGGAACCATTTACAATTTTATAATTCATCTTTTTATTGATAGAAAACTATCTTTACTCCTTTCATGTAACTATATATCTAGTATTATACCATATTAGAATCTTTTTGCATAGAAAAAGCTTATCCATTAAAAAATGGTAAGCTTTATATCCATATCATATTCCATATACAAAGTAAAAAAATAGATATTTATATCGTTATTTTATCTCATTTACTTCATCTTTTCAAGTAAATTATTTTTTAGTTATTACACTTAAATAGTTATTTTTTACATAAAAGAGCCCCAGAAATTACTTCTAGGACTCTTTACTTTTACAGGTATAGTTTCTCTGTTTTAATATAGTTTAATACTGGTTTGCTTAGTTCTTCTTCAACACTTTCCCCATTTCTTAAATTTTCTCTTATCCTGGTAGAAGAAACTTGATTAAAAGGTACCTCTACAAAAAGGAAATGACTCTTGTATTGTTCTAGCTTCTTTTCCATTTGTGTGCTGTCATATCCATCTCTTTTTACCACAATGAAAAAGTAATTTTCTAAAAGATACGGATATCTTTGCCAAGTATCAATCTCATTTAAATTATCCGTTCCCATGATAAAATAAATTTTAGAATCAGGATATAGAGAATGAAAATGATCTAAGGTTTGATAGGTATATACACATGATTTTTGATCTTCAAAGTCCGAAATTTCATAATGCATATCCTTGCCAAATTCCATTTCTAGCATTTTAATCCTATACTTCAAAGGAATTAGCTCTTTTTTAGGATATCCATTACCAGTCGGTACAAAGATAATCTTATCGACAATTTCTTGTTGAATCAAATACTCTGCTATTTCCTTATGAAGTTTATGTGTTGGATTAAAAGAACCTCCAAAAATCCCGATTCTTTTCATGCTACCTTCACCTCCAGGTTAATTTTGTAATTCTTTCATAAATCTTTGGCATATGCCTCTTATGCTCTGTTGCCTTGTGTTTTCTAGCAATCACACGTGCGGCCTCCACATCTGTTTTTCCAGTTACAATATATTCTGTAATCTGGTCGTAAGTGACACCAAGCTTTTCTTCATCTGTTAACTTTCCTAAACCATCACTTGGTGCTTTCTTTAAAATTATCTCCGGCACCCCAATGAATCTTGCAATCTGGTATACTTCCTCCACAGAAAACCTTCCCAGTGGATTATAGTCACAAGCTCCATCTCCATCTTTGGTAAAATACCCTACAAAGATCTCACATAAATTTCCTGTTCCCATTAACAAGTAATTTTTTTGCTGAGCAATGGTTCTTAAAGTAGTCATGCGAAGTCTTGGCTTCATATTAACAATTGGCTCAGAGTCCAATTTTTCCTCTATTGCTGCCTCAATAGACTGCTTTAAAGCAATAAAGGCATTATCTAAAGAAACATTGATACATCTTACACCAAAAGTCTCCGCTACTACTAAAGCGTCCTTTCTATCCTGCTCTTTGGATTCACATGGCATTGTAACTGTTAACACTTTCTCTTTACCTAATGCAAGTGCTAAAAGTCCAATCACTACAGCGCTATCTTTTCCACCACTGTTTCCTACGATTACTCCTGAAGCATGTGCATTCTCCACATAGTTTTTTAATTCCTGAAGCAAATTCTTCACTTCTAACTTTAATTCATCATTTTTCATCATATTCATTCATCCTCTCTTTTATTTTTGTTCAATTTGAAATGATTATACTATAAACAGAGAGAAAACAAGATTGTTTCCTCTCTGTAAAAAGTTACTTTCCTTCAGAATACTGATACATCAGACGCTTCTTCAAATCATACAACTGATCAGAAAGGTCAACATAATATCCATGCGGATTCTCAAATCTTAAAACTTCAGGCCAGATGTGAGACTGCTGTTCTTTGCAATACGCCCTCATATCCATCAGACTCGGACTATCATAAACACACTCGCCTTTGGAAAACACCGGATACAGTAACTCTTCTACCGAAAACGTATTTGCTTTTAAAGTAGTACGTTTCCAAACAGAAACTGGATCAAAAATTGTAAGATCCTTCGAAGTGTCAATTTCTTCATCTGCCAAAGCGATCAGATCAGCGATGAATCTTCCACTTTCCTTATCGATCAGACGAAAAACAGTTTTATTGCCCGGATTGGTAACCTTGATCGTATTTTCAGACAGTTTAATCTTTGGAACCATTTTACCATCAACTTCGATTTCTGCCAACTTATAAACCGCTCCAAATGCTGCCCAATCATAAGAGGTAATTAACTTGGTACCAACACCCCAGGAATTAATTTTTGCGCCCTGATGTTTTAAAGAAGTAATTAACCTCTCATCTAAGTCATTAGAAGCACAAATAATTGCATCCGTAAAACCTTCTGCATCCAGCATTTTTCTGGCTTCTTTGGATAAATAAGCTAAATCGCCACTATCTAAGCGAATACCATATCTTCCGTTTAACTTTCCTTCCGCACGCATTTTCTTAAAAACTTTGATTGCGTTAGGAACACCAGAAGAAAGCGTATTATACGTATCAACCAGCAAAATAGCTGCATTGGGATAAAGCTCTGCATACTTTTCAAAAGCTTCTAACTCCGAATCAAAGCTCATAATCCAGCTATGCGCATGCGTTCCAGAAGGAATCGTATGATACATTTTAGAAGCAAGCACATTACTGGTAGAACCACAACCGCCGATAATAGCAGCTCTTGCACCGTAAATCCCAGCATCCGGTCCCTGCGCTCTTCTTAAACCAAACTCCATAACATCATCGCCTTCGGCTGCACGACAAACACGAGAAGCTTTCGTAGCAATTAAGGACTGATGATTTATAAAGTTAAGAATGGCAGTTTCAACCAGCTGAGCCTGCATCATTGGAGCTTTTACCTTTAACAAAACTTCGTTTGGAAATACAATGGTTCCTTCTTTCATCCCCCAGATATCACCAGTAAACTTGAAGGTACGAAGATATTCCAAGAATTCCTTCTTAAAAATCCCCAGACTTCCAAGGTAGGCAATATCTTCATCAGAAAATCTTAAATTCTTTACATAGTCAATAATGCTTTCCAGACCTGCAAAGATTGCGTAGCCGCCTTTTTCAGGATTTTCTCTATAAAAAACATTAAAGACTGCCATCTTGTTGTTTTCCTCGTAAAAATATCCCTGCATCATAGTAAGCTGATACAAATCCGTAAGTAAAGTTAAATTTCTTTCATTCTTCTTCATAATCCATTCTCCTTTTTATTTATTTTGTGCATAATGATAATAAAGTAACGTGGTTAAAGTTGCCAAATGATTGATTTTACTCAAAGATTCATAAACTTCTTCCAAAGGAATTTTAACGATTTCAATTTCCTCATCTTCATCAAGCTCCTGCTCAAATGTTTCTTCTACATCTGTTGCAACAAAAAGAAATGCCTGCTCGTTTGAAAAGCCATTACTTGTATACGCATTTCCTAGAAATTGCAATGAATGACTAACACATCCTGTCTCCTCCTTTAATTCACGTATTGCTGCCTGCTTAGGAGTCTCACCATCATCAATGTGACCAGACGGAAGCTCCAAAGACTCAAAAATACCATCAGCTGCTCTTTCTTGCTTAACAAACACCACCTTTTGATCCTTAGTAATCGGTAAAACCGTGATAGCAGATTTCTTCTTTACAAGTTCATAAAAAATTTCTTTATCCCCTTGCAAAAAGCAATCCTTGGTTACAGTAAGAAACTTTCCTTGATAAACAGTTTGACTATTTTTTAGTTTCATAACATCGTCCTTTCACAAAGTTTTGTTTTTGTTATTATCATTTTGTTAATAACATTATATTCCTATCACTCCGATTTGTCAAGCTTTTTTTATAAAAAAATAAAAAAAATGCAAATTTTCTTTGCATTTATCCTTTATATCTATATAATACAGAAGGTCGATGACCTTCTCCAGTAAGCATTTTATCCGTTTTTTCTACCTTTTTAGAAATCACTCTTCGAAAAGCGGGTTTTAATAACGGTTTATTTAAAATTAATTCATAAACATTTTGTAATTCACTTAAAGTAAAATACTCTGGCATAATATTAAAAATAATATCTGTATATTCTATTTTATTTTTTAATCTTTGTAAAGCACTCACGATTAACATTGCATGATCAAAAGCAAGTCCTCCATTTTCTTTAATTACATATTCATATTGATTAGTTGTTTTCTCCTTTAACTTCTTTTCAACGACAAATTTAATTTGCTCATTTTCATTTTTTAAAGTGACATTTACTTTATCTTTTGTTTCCGTATATTGTATTTGAAACCAAGCAGCATCTTGAGATAATTTATCTTTTAACTTGCTTCGATCAATTAAAGCAATATATGAAGTAGAAATAACACGCATTCTAGGATCTCTATCAACGTTACTATAAGTATATAATTGCTCCATATAAATATTTTCTAAATTGGTTTTTTGCTTTAAAATTCTTTTTGCAGCTTCATCAATGGTTTCTTTTATACCCACAAAGCCACCAGGTAAACTCCAACACCCTTTAAAAGGAAAATCATTTCTTTTAATTAACAAAACACTAAATACTTTTTGATCTAGCTTCCTATAATTTTTCTGTTCCTTTGTTGCAATGCTAAAAATAATATCATCTGCTGTAATCGATAACTTCTCATATAAAGAAGCGTCATAATCTTTTAAAAACTCTTCCTCCGTTTGATATATTTTCTCCATTTCTTCACCTTCCTTTAGTATGCTATAACTTTTTAACAACTTAACTCTTGTTCATATTGTTCGCACATTTTTAATAAATATTCTTTTCTTTTTAATGTATTAATCCATTCATTTGGGATATGCTCATATCCATAAATAATTCCAGCAAGCCCACCAACCAAAGCAGTAATGGTATCTGTATCTCCACCTAGATTAACTGCAGTAAGAGTAGCTTCCTTGTAACTATGTGTCGTTAATATTGTCCAAAATACCGCTTCTAAAGTATCTACAATGTAACTCGTTGAACGAATTTCATCTTGACTTTTTTCAAATATATTTTCTTTCAATATTCTATAATAAATCTTTTTTTCATTTTTTATCTCAGAATAAGAATTCATATTACTTTTTAAAAGTTCATAAGCCTTAAAAGGATTAGGATCATTTAATAATAATAAGGCGAACTCAGAATATAACATACATCCAAAACAACTAATTTCGTGTGCATGTGTAATACTTGAAAATTCTTTAATAAGTTGTAAGCGATCACTTGCTAAAATTCTTTTATCGTCAAAATAATATGCTAAAGGTAACACACGCATTAAAGATCCATTACCGTTTGAATCAATATCTTTTAAACCACTAGGTTGCCTAAAATTTCTTTTCCAATTTTCTAAAGCTTGTCTTACTGTAATACCAATATCAAATACTTCACCATTTGCTGTAAAATCTCCCATTTCATACCAGTCTAAATATTTGTCTGCGATATTATTAAAGTCTAGACCATTCTTCTCAATCAAAGAAGAGATTGTTGCTAATACCATTGCGGTATCGTCTGAAAAAGTACCTGGCTCTTGTAAATGAGTACCAAAGCCCTGCATATCTGTCACTTTATTTTTCTTTAAATTTTCTCTTGAACAAAACTCGACAGGAACACCTAATGCGTCCCCTACTGCAAACCCTATAATTCCATCTTTTACTTTCATAAATACACCCTCTTATTTTTTTATTATAGCATATATCTACAAAAAAATATATTCTAATTTATTTTTACTAACAAAATTTTTTCATATATATTATTCTTCACTTACACCTGTACCAAGTACTGTAACTTCTACTTCATCCCCCATTGTTTTATCAATAATCGTTCCAAAAATAATATTTGCATCTTCATCGATAAATTTATTGATTAACTCAATCCCATCATTAATTTCTAACAGACTTAAAGTTTCACTTCCCTTAATATTTATAATAACCGATTTTGCCCCAATAATCTTATTCTCTGTTAAAGGATTAGAAATAGCTGCCTTTGTTGCATTATAAATTTTGTTATCACCGGTTGCAGTAGCAATTCCTACATAAGCTCTTCCCTTATTTTTTAATATCGTCTTAACATCTGCAAAATCAATATTAATATCTCCTGGAATTGTCACAATATCAATAATTCCTTTTATAACTTGTTCATTAATCTCATCTACTATAGAAAATCCATTTAAAACCGTCATGGTATTATCAGAATATTTTACTAAATTATCATTTAAAATAACAATCATAGCGTCTACATGATCTTTTAATTCTTCAATTCCCTCTATTGCTTTTTTCATTCTTTGTCTTCCTTCAAAAGCAAAAGGTTTGGTTACAACTGCAATTGTTAAAATTCCTAACTCTTTAGAAATTTTTGCAATAACTGGAATAGCGCCTGTACCAGTACCGCCTCCCATACCAGCAGTTAAAAATACAAGATCATTTCCAATCAATTCTCTTCTTATTTCATCTTCATTTTCTAATGCAGACCTTCTTCCAATTTCTGGATTTGCACCTGCACCTAATCCACGTGTAATCTTTTTCCCAATTTGCATTCTATTCTTCGTTTTAGATTTATTTAACATCTGCTCTTCTGTATTAATATTTAAAAAAGAAACATTTGAAATTCCATCTTCCACCATTTTATTAATGGTATTATTACCACCGCCGCCAAGTCCAACTGCCTTTATTTTTATATCATTATTTTTTAACATTTATTTTCCTCCTATTTTTTTATATATTATAACATAAAATGTCTAAAATAGGAACATTA
>CALXBS010000044.1 GCA_944386605.1 uncultured Clostridia bacterium
TGTCTTACCACTATATAGTTTTTTTAGTATTTTTTTAACTATGTTTTGTGTGTGTGTGTGTGTGTGTGTGTGTGTGTGTGTGTGTGTGTGTGTGTGTAGTATAATCATACTTTCAAAGATTATTGTTAACATAAACTTTTAGCTTTTTCTGCAATATTTCTATTACACACGCATACTACCATTTCTCCTTTTGATTTGCAATACAAAAAAAAATATAGGATTTCTCCTATATCTTTATCATTCCTCCATAATCTATTACATCTAAATCTGGAAAGTCTATTAAAATTAATTTTTTCTCTTCTATTTTTTTTCTAATGATTCCTTCTTGATCTATTTTATTTAAATCTCCTGTTACAATCACATATTGATCAATCCTAGAAATAGCACCACCTATAAAGCCTTGCATAGAAGAATAACATCCATCCTTTTTTAATAATTTAATATCAGAAGATGGCAACATATATATTGTATCTATATGACACTTGATCAGTTGATCAGCTATTTTTTTATCTGTCGTAATTGCACAATTTTTGTCTAAAACGGCAATACTACATTTGCTATATCCTTGTTTGATATTTATTTTTTTTAATGAATATTTTTTTATTAACATTTGAATAACCGGATCTGTGTAGGAGAATGGATGAAAAACATAATCTCCTATTTGACATACGTTATATGCAATATCTTTTGGATATTCTTTCTCTAATATCGTTTTTCCTTGAATCAAGTTTGGTATTTTTTCTTGATATAATGAAAATATCTCTTTTTCTGCAACTAATTTATCCTTTATCTTACAAAAAAAGACATCTACATGAGAAGAAATCTCCTCATAGACTCTCTCCTGTGGTTCTAATGAAACGAGTTCATAATTTAACGCCTGTAATTTTTCTTTTTCAATTTCTCTCATTCTACTATCAATTAATAACTTTTCCATAAAAAGATTATACCACAAAAAAGAAGCTAGACCAAGATCTAACTCCTTTATTTTTGCTCGCAATAAATAGTAGAGATAACAATAAATGATAAAACCCTTTGTGTAAAGGTGGGCATCTTGTTATAACCATTAGGATTCTCAACTTAATGAGCTTTCAACACAGGTTACACTATTCCTGATTCCCTATTAAATGCTTGTAGATTTTCATATATATTGCTATCCTCTACTTAGGTATATTTTATCATAAAATACAGCATAAGTAAATAGAAAAACAAAATTTGATATATGTTTCACATACTTGACACAAAATACACTTTTACTCATTGTTATTTTGATGTTTTGGACTTAGTTTTAAAGCACGGACAGGCTTCTTTCCATACTTTACTGCTTTTTCTTCTAGAGCAAAAATTTCTTGTTGCCACTTTAATCGATATTCTTCTACCTTTTTACGATCTATTTTTCCATTTGAAGATATAACATCCTTTAAATCCATTGGCTTTCCATACACCACTCTTGTTTTGCGAAAAGCCCTTGGTTGCTCTATAAATACAGGAATAATAGGTACCCCTGTTTTAGCAGAGATATAAAAAGCTCCTGGTTTTATTCTACTTAATTTATTTTTATGAATATCCGAAATGGTTCCTTGCGGAAATAGCATAAAAATTTTGTTTTTACCATCTGCAAAATAATGAATAGCACTTAACAACTCCGCACCGGTATGTCGCTCTCTATCAATTTTAACAATATCTAATTTTTCTAAAAACCAAGCAAATAATTTATTCTTAAAGCATTCTTTCTTAGCAAGAATTCTAATATTTTCATTATTTACCCACATCACAGGACCATCTGCGTCACTTACATGATTAGGACACAAAATATACGAAGCTTGACTTAAGTCAGGCTTATCATATTCTACCACACGATAAATGATCTTTGCTATCAAAATTCGACTGAATTTTTTAAACATCTTTCACTCCTTTATTGCTATAACATATCTTTTTTCTTTAACCAATAAGCAGCTACTAAAGAAATAAGTACACATAAGGATACAATGAGCATGAAACTTACTTTTCCTGTTGCAAAAGGAAACTCTACATTCATTCCCATAAAACTAGAAACCATTGTAGGAAGCGAAATGACTAATGTAAGAGAAGTTAAAATTTTCATCACAACATTTAGATTATTAGAAACCATTGTACCAAACATATCTACAATTCCATTTAAAATTTCACTATAGGTTTGAATCATTTCAATTGCTTGCCTATTTTCAATCAAAGTGTCCTCTAGCATATCTTCATCTTCTTCGTATAACTTAATTGCTTTTCCTCTATTTAATTTTTCTAATACCACTTGATTTGCTTTGACAGAAGCATTAAAATAAATCATGGATTTTTCAAATCTCATAATTTTTAACAACTCTTTGTTACTCATTGTTTTTTCCATATGCTTTTCAAACTTTTCCAAATCAATATTAATATACGTTAAATAACGAATATAATCTTGTGCCATATCATACAAAAGTTGAAAAACAAAACGAGATTTCTTAAAAGTATGAATTGAATCTAATTTATTTTTATTCTTCAATAAATTTTCTACTACATTAATTTTTACTTGCGATATGGTAATAAATATATCATCACGAACAAGAATCATTCCAAGTGGAAGCGTGGTATAGATTTTTTCCCCATCCTTATACTCCGTTGCAGGTGAATCCACAACAATTAAAACACAATTGCAATCATCATCTATATCAATGTGTGCCTTTTCTGATACGTCTAGAGGATATCTTAAGATTTCTTCATTAATTTGAATATCCTGAGCAAGTTTTTTAATTTCTTTTTCTGTTGGCTTGACAATATTAATCCAACAACCTTTCACAGGTTCCTCTATTTTTTCAATTTTTAGCGTCTTCATATTGGTATTATATATATCTATCATCTTCTCCACTCCTTTCTTCTTGTATTTATTATTTTATCGCTTCTATCTTATCTTGTCAATCTTATAAGGTGAAAAAAGCCCCCAGAAAATCTCTGGGGGCTTCCTATTACATTACTTTTTGGCTTTTTTTACCTTTTTGCCGCAGCTCGGACAAAACGTCATTTCCTTGTCAAGCTCTTTGCCGCAATTCGGGCAAGAAACCGGCTCCTCTTTGGTGGGTGCGCCACAGTCAGGGCAAAATGCCATATCCTCTGCGATTACTCTACCACACTTCTGGCAGGTCGGTACAACTACCTCTTCTTCCTTAGGAATCTCCGGCAACTCTGCTCCGCACATAGGACAGAACTTCGACTCGCAGCTTACGATCTCGTTGCAGTTAGCGCATTTTACTTTGCCTTTCGCGTACAGCAGCTTTTTTTCGCAGTCTTCGATGATTTCCGAAAGCTCTCTTACCCGAGCGATCTCCTCAGTAAAGGGTTCCAGCTCTAACTCGATTGCTTTCTGGCCCACCTCATACAGAATTCTATCCCGCTCTTCAGAAGCAGCCGCTCTGGTCTGAACCGTCTGAATGTTCTCATCGATCCCG
Source organism: uncultured Clostridia bacterium (assembly GCA_944386605.1). GTDB lineage: Bacteria > Bacillota > Clostridia > TANB77 > CAG-465 > CAG-465. The sequence continues at coordinate 3,459 of CALXBS010000044.1, forward strand.
GAAACCAGAATGGTCACTCTTTCATTTAAGCCTTTTAACCATTTTTCCATCTGTTCCATTTTTGAATCCTCCTTTAATAATTATTCGGGGTTATTAGTTACTACGTGATATATTATATCACATATTTGGAATTTTGTAAACTATTATTCCTCAACAAACTCAAAAATAGCCTCTTTATTAAAAATACGAAAACCATTTTCGACAATTTGAAGCAAGGAAGAACTTGTAACTGCTTCGCACTCAAAGAGCTTAATCTTTTGCCGCTCCGGACTGTACATGTGAATACCGCCATTTTCAGGAATATAAATAAATCCTTTGTTATATAGCAGATTCTCAAACTGTTGCTCCGATATAGAAATGGGCAGCTTAAACTCCTTATAATTACCATCCGGATAAATGATAATCATATCCAGCTCTTCTTTAAAAACAGCTACTAAAAAGCGACTTGTCAGTCTATCATACCAAATCTTGTAATGGCGTTTTTGCTCTGGTCTACAATCAAACTGACACAATATTTGACTATTAGCACGAATATAATCCATTACCCCATTAGTTGAAACAATCAAAAACTTTCTATCATTTAAAACATAAAAAGCTCTAACTGCTTCATTTTTAAATAATGAGATATCCTTACTCGAAGAAACATTCATAAGATCCAATACCTTTATATATGACTTACCTGCTATTTGTGATATACCCATATAGACATATTGATCTGATATAAATGTCTTCGCTGTGCCAAGCTCCACTACATATTTGCATTTAAATGAATTGATGCCAAAGCTCACAAATACAAAAGTTTTCTTATCATCCTCCCTTTCCAAAATAATACATGCATACTGCGCATTTTGGATTAGTTTTACTTCTAAAACCCGAATGTACTCATGACAAATAAAGCTTTTTAAAAACGTATGCGTAATCTGATACGTATAACCATTTGCCTTTATTACCAAAGTATCATTCTCATCCACATAAGCAAATGGAGAAAGAATTTCTTTTACGTTGGAAAATCCTAGGTCTACTTTTCTAACCACCAACTTAGATAAAGGATCTTTCGGCTTCATTTTGGAGTAGACTTTTTCCAAATACGGAGTAATATCTACACGCATATCCTCCTCAAAAATCTTTTCTAAGACTGTTAAGGTCTCCTCTCCAAGCCAGTTCCAGTCTTTTGCAGCCTTTGGAACTTCAATTCCATGGTTTCCTAAAAGAGAATAGCGCATATACATGAGCTCTAAAATCTCTAATTCTCTTCCATTCTCGTCCCTATAAATGCCGCTAAAAGGATGTACACCTGTTAAATAACAAAATACCTGAATTGCCCATGAATACCAGTCATCTTCCATGGTAATGGTTCCTTGCGCCCTTGCTACAGGATCTACATAACCATCCGTAAAACGAAGCGGTTTAATATCTTCATAGCCCATTCCATCAAAGTCGATAAAATAAACATGCTTGTTTTTATCCACCAAGATGTTACAGCCATTTAAATCACCAATATAAATATTAGCTTTTTCATGAAGATACGAAATCCCCTGTCCTACATAGATAAGAATCTCTAGAATATCTATTAAAGAAAATCCCAGTTCTTCTACTTTTGTAGTTTCTCTTAAGCAAGAAATATTGTAAGCATTTTCTACCTCCTGGATAATGTATCCATCAAATTCACCTGTATCAGAATCTCTTACCAAATAATCCGCAAGAATAAAATGAATTTTAGGATTAACCGTCGTTACTTGTTCCAAAATCTCTTTTTTATCAAAAATCTTAGAAAGAATCGCCAGCTTTAATCCAAATTCAATGCCTACATCTTCTTTAAATTTCTTGTAAATATAACCATTACCTAAGTCATAAATGAAAGATTCACCGCCTTCATATTTCTCATCATCTGTAGCGTAGTCTCTGTCTTCTTCAAGTGTTCTCCACCGTTCTTTTAACCTTACAGAATCTCCAGCCATCTTTTTGCAAAGAGGACACATATGGAAAGATTTTGGATAAAACGCTTTATGGAAAGAGCAATACAATGTAAGATCATTTTTCAGATTAACTAATTTTTCATGAAGTACATTAATACTAATGATCTTTTTTCCAGAAAAGAGGTTTGCAAACATTTCTTCCTTCTGGAGCATTCGTATAGCAAAATCAATGAATGCTCTTTCTGCGTTTTTTAACTCCTTTGCATTTGTGCTGTATTTTAAGTAAAAAATATCTTGTATCTGCAACTCCATTGCAAAATCTCTACATAAATAGATTTTCTGATAGGCGTCAAACGGGAAATAAAAATTTTCCTCTAAAAGCTTTTTTACTTGCAAGCAGAGTACCAATAATATCTGCACTCTTTTTTTGCTATGAAACGTTGTAATATCCACTAATTTATCGCTATCCACACAATGATACATATAGCCTAAGCCTTCTTTTTGGCTATTTACCGCCAATTTTTGAGGAAGAAACAAATGCTGAATTTCATTTAGCACCTCATATTTCTTCGACAAAAATGCTCTTGCCTGCTTTATTTTCTGATCAAAAGAAGATAACGATTGCTTGAATAGACGAATGTATTCTGTACTGTTCATGCGATAATGTAGTGAAATATCATCTTCTGCAATGGGTTCCGGTAATTCATCTCCTTCCACAAAGTAAAACATCTTGTTACACAAAGGACAAAGCTTCTCAGAGTCCCGATAATAAATTTTGTGAATCTCACAGAATTTGGTTAATTCTGAGTATAGCTTTTCAAGCTCTTGCCGATCAAAGTAATCGGATATTTCTAACTCTTCCACACCAGAAATCTTGTAGGTACGAATTAAAGATTCTATATAAGTTGCTTGGTAAGATCCATCTGATATGTTTATATTGTCACTTGAAGTATCAATATAAATGTTATCATCTTCATCAACATAGATAAAGTTTTTACTAAAATATCTATATCGGAACTTATATAAAATCCTTGCAAGTAACCGAATAAACTGTTTATTGGTTGCTTGCTGTAAAACTTCTTTCATACCAAAAACAACTGCTTTTTTTCTCAGGATACCTACTAATTTATATTCTCGCCGTCCATGAGAAAGCTTAGAAGAATAAACTAGTTTCATGGCACCAAGTTCTCTAATTCCATCAGATGTAAAAGTAATCCCCATTTTATCATAAAGCTTTTTACGATTGCTTAAAATGGTTTTTAGTTCCGTTTTAACAGGATATTCATCTGCTTGATAAAGCTTGTACAATTTCTTATCATCTTCTGTGATATCTTCTTCAAATACATAATCAATTTGACTAGGAGATACCATAAATGCATCCGATACAACATCTTCATTTTCATCTCTCCAACCATCTTCAAAGAAACGCGAATAAAACTCCCTATAGATTCTATCGATAGAAATTGTCATTGCGTTTCCCAAATATTGCAAGAAAGCCTGTTGGAAAATAGGGGGCAAAAGCTTAAAGTATCTGTTTTTCCTTACATTTTCCGGAGTTACTTGTTCGAATTCCCTTGAAAAGAAATTGTAAAAAACCTCTAATGCCAAATCCACCATCATTTTATTATAATCGTGACATTCTGTAGACAAAGCTACCAAACACTCAGGATCTCTTACCAAAGCGTCCAAACGCTCCGAAAATACAATTACTTCTTTAAAATCCTCATCTGTCTTAATTGCTATTCCTCTATCTGTAAGACTAAGTAGCAATTGATTGCACGCCCAAAGCATTTTCACAGTAGTTGTATAGGTTAATTTCTTTTTCATCATTTCCTCTAAAGAAGAAACTTCCTCATAAAGCTTTTCTGTTAAATAACCTACCACCTTTTTTTCATGTAGATAAAATGCAATTGGATATTGATTTACTAAGCCAAGTTTTTTGTCGTAAAGCTGCTTTAAAAACTTTAACTTTGAATCTTCAATCTCCTTTTTTTCCAAAAACATGTCTTCCGTTATTTCAACAGAATCAATATTTCCAAAAATGGTATAGCAGTCATATTTTCTAGTGCATAATTCTAAAGGGCAAGCATAGCATGACTTCATTATACATCTTGTCATCGCCTCTTCATACCGAGAAAGTGCTGAATAAATATCACTTGTAGAAATTTCGTCTATATGATCATCTGTGTAATAGCGGTATAACAGCTTTGGAAAAGAAAATTCAAAGACAGTTTCTTTTAAAATGATTGCCTCATTTGACCTTATAAAATCAAAAGTAAGCGTATTAGTTAAGATAGGTTTTAGCAATATAGACTTGTAAGCCTCAGCTGGGACACTTTCCTCCTTTTCTTTTAGGATTGCCAAAAACTGATAAAAATAAAGCTTTCCCTTTTTTTTGGGATCAAAAAACTTTTCATTTACTTCAATTCCATGTTCCGATAAAAACTCAAATAGAGAAAATAACATTAATGTATTGATCAATTCTCCTTGATACCGATCGCCCCAATAATAGTTATCTTCATTCATTTCCAAGATAATCTCAAAACCAAAAACTCGTTTTGTTTTTTTGTTTAAAATCACACTACTAAGATTAAGATGAAAAAAACGTGTAATAATGCAATTTTCTGGCTTCTGCAATTGTAAAATAACCGGATACATGGACTCTTGTAATTCTTCATTACAAATTTCATAAAAAATCTCTATATGATTTCCTCTAACCTCATCATTAAATGAACCCGCTACTTTATCTTTGGAATTGTACCAAATATGAAAATCACCTGCATCGTTATAACTCTGATAAAGTAATTTTACCAGCCAGAGAGGAAATTTTTTTACCAAAATTTCATCCTTTATAAAATTTATAAACATAGACTCCTCCATTTAGAAATAGAGGATACCAGAAAAAACATGGTATCCTCTTTCTTTTTTTAAATGTTCTCAAACCAGCTATCGTCGTTTAAAGCTTGGTCTGCGCCTGCAGAATACTGCGAGTTTTCTTTATCAGCAGCACTGAAGAAATTAGCTCCTAAAGAAGAAAGACTCTTGCTCTGTTCAGAACAACTTCTAGAAAGCTCTCTTCCCATAAACTCTTCCAAGTCATATGCTTTCTTCGTTGCCACAAATCCCAAGCTGCTGCCAAGTTCTGTTGACATAGCCTCACCAAACGGTACAAAAACGGTTGTAATCCCCATTTGATTTAACTTTTGAATTGCAGCTCTTGCATCCTCAAATTTTTCAGATCCACTATTGTTCATACCATCTGAATATACCATAAAGGTACATCTGGGAATGCAATGATTTGCTTTAATAACCTCTTCACGGTACTGAAGTAAATCTCTGCTTCCTTTCACACAAGCTTTATACAGTGCTGTTCCACCCTCTGCACAATAACTTGTATCAAAAGATTCCAAAGGCAAAAAAGCACCTCTTCTATATGAATTGTCAAAAACACACTTGCTTACCACAATAGAGTTTTTATCAGGAACATTTGCTATGAAATTTTCTTTGAAGGCTACTAAACCTCTCCGCATGTTTCCGTTATAATCCTCCATTGAACCAGAAGTATCCAGAACCAACATGTAAACACTGATCCATGAGTTTTCAAATTTTACTACATCTTTCATCATAAAATCCTCCTAGGCTTTTTCTTCATAACTTTTCATTACATTACACATTCCATCGAAATAAAAAGAATTCAAATATACTTTTTTTCCCTTCACCTTATAATCTAAGTTTTGGGATTCTAAAGCCTCTTTTGTTTCCTTTATTTCTTCAGGATTTTCAATCTGAAACACACACACATATTGCTTATCTTTAAGATTTAGAACCTTTTCTTTTCTATAAAGAATCGTTTCTTCCTCATAAGAATGCTTCTGTGCCTGCTTTTTTAAGCTCTCCACTAATGATGTAGAAATCTTAAAGTTCTCATCTATCACAAGCTCATAAATGCCAAATAAAATACAGATGAGATAGAATTCTTTGTAGGTAATATCGTATTTTAAGTTAGAAATTACCTTAAAAACGATTTCTACTAAAGTATTCTCTGTTTGATAGTAAATGTAAGTTAAAGAGAGTTTGATCTGTTGCATAACATCCAAAAATATCGATTCCACATTGTCCTGTTGCAAATGTTTGGGAACGGGAATAAAAGAATCCTCTTCTTGATCTGTTAGCATTAAGAGAGATTTGAAAATCTCTTCTTCGATGTCGAAAACCTTCTGCCAATAACTCTCACTTAACAAAGAAAACTGATCAAAATTCTGTAGCTTCTCGAGGCGATTTAAAAACATTTCCCCTAGAGATTTTTGTAAAGTTGTTACGTGCTCAATTAATCCCTCCAAATCTTCAATCAAGAAATCACCTATCATATCTACTGGACGAACACCCTTTATTTCCTGTGCAACCAAAGAGCTCTTTAAAAGCGTCTCTATACTCGGATGACTAGCACATCTTACAGTTGTCTTAAAAATAAGGTAATCACTATACAAAATATATTCAATCATCTGATCACGCTTATTTTTCTCCGTATCGAAAAAGTAAGAATTCTTAGCCTGCTTGATCAACTCAACTAATACTTTCTTAGCATTTTCCAATTGCTTTAAAACCTTTTGCTTGTCTTTCTGTCCGCAATACTTTATCGCCGTGTTGTATAAAATATTTAGCTTATAATAAAGTTTTACGAACCGCTCTTTTAATAAAGAATATTTTAAATCTCCTTCTATAAAATCACGTATGTTTTGACTAAGCTTTGAAAGCCTTACCAACTGATTCGAATCATAATCGGGATCAATCTGAAAACTTAAAAGTCCCTCTTTTTTGCTCTTAAGGTATTCCTCCAAACTTTCGGTATACTCTTTTCTTAGTGTTTGAATTTCTCCTAAAAACAGAGCATATTTTTCCGGAAAAATGGTACTAAAAGTTTTGATATCACGCTCCAAAGAATTTAATTTACTAAGCATTGATTCACTGTTTACCACAATGTAATCTTTTTCTTCAAGCTGTTCTGCTTCCTCTATTTCTTCGGGAGTAATCTCTTCATTTAAATCAGATATATCAGATTCTTCAAGCGTTTCTACTTCTTCTTGTAAAATACCATTTCCCCAAATGACTATCTTTTTTAACATCTGATCTAAGATTTTCATTTCTAGTACTCCTTACTTAAGCAACCAATCGAACGAAATCCAAAGCTTGCTGCTTCTTTCATTTGCTCTATTTGCAAACAAAAGTATTTTGATTGAATTCCATCTTTTAAGAGATCATTAAAATACGCAGTTGCTTCTTCTTTTTTAGCTTGATCACCAGTGCTTTGTGCAGAACCCACTCCATAAATCTCAATGTTTGCAATTCTAATTTGTTCCTCATCATAAAAAAAATCTTTTGAAGTACAAACGCACACAAAGTCTTTCTTTACGATTTTTTTAAAGCTTAACAAAGCAGAATAAAGATCTACTGCACTTGTCTTAACATCACTCTTTACTACCCATTTTTCTTCTGGAATTTTTTCAAAGAGACTAATCGGAGTTACATCTACTTTTTCGCCGTATCTTATAATTGCAAAAAAGTTATCTGTTTTCTTTTTAACAAGTGGAATAATCCCATTGTTAATGATATCCGCTAAACTAGATGTATCCGCAGATTCTTCCAGTAACAAAATGGTAAGATCTTTTTGGGTATATTTAATGTACTTTCTTTTAGGAATGTTCTTGCCTTCTGGTGAAGCAGGGGTAGTAGGCTTGGTAGTCTTAGGAACTTCCTGTGCATTTTCTCCTTCTAAAGGTTTTACACCTTGAGTGCCCTGACCATGATAATACTCACTATATTCCTCTCCAACCTGCCGTGGTTTTGTAGTTTTCATTATCGGCTTCTTTGGAATCTCCTCTTTTGATGGAAAAACCTTCTCAATGAATGCATCCAATTTACTGCCTTTTTTGCTCATGATAATTGCCTCCTTTAAATTAATATAGTAACATCATCAAAAAACAAATTCATATTTGCTAAAATGATACCTTCAGCACTAAAAACAACATCTTGCTCTGATTGCAAAAAAACATCAAAACTGTTTTTTAGAAGTCCCTTTGCAATAGGCTCGATTCCATCTGTTGCAATCCCTACCTTTAAGAAATCCGTTTTCAAAAACTCAAACGTTTTAAACGTATAGTTTTTAAACCTTTCATCCTGCAAATGCTCACAATAGTGATATGCAAAATAGGGAGGGCATTTTCCAAAGAAATACTTTAAAAAGCTTACATTCCTATGTCGGTTAACAGTAACAATATAGCCATCTCCAAGCATTTTTACAACGAATCTATCCTCCAGTTCAAAACAGGCAACAATCGTAAATAACAAATTGTTTGTTATTGCCTCTTGATACCGATCCGGATCCGTCCAAACACTTGAAAAAAAGTCTAATATCTTCTGAAAAGTAGTCTCTACATTTTCCTCAAACTTTTCTAGCTTCGCATGATCTGGCAAAGAAGCAAAAATCTGCATAAATAGCCGAGTACCAATTTCAGAAAATTTTCCTTCGCTACAACCATCTGCTAAGATTTTAAAACCATTTTCTTCAAAGCAAAAATCTTGGTTGTTAATACCTGCATTGTAATGTCCAAAACCTTGTTTACTTATTAACATGTCTACTCTCCTTTTTTTATTTAAAAAAATTTTAACAGTAAAGTCTTTTCTATTATATCATAAAACATGAATTATGTAAAGAAATACGCGCTATTTTAGATGATTTTAGGCAAAAAAAGAGGAGTAGTTTAAAACCAAACTACCCCACCCTTTATTTTATACTTTTGTTTTATTTTGTTTTTTCAATACAAAAAATCCACCAATACCACAAACTGCAATACCTAAAATTACTACATATACCCAAATAGATATATCCGATGTATCTACTGGAGGTTCATATGTACAAGTATTCACAATTGTATTTCCTTCGACATGTTTTTCGTAATATCGATCGGTTTCTTTTTCATCTACGGTATACTCTATTTCATTACCCAAACTATCATATTTTGGTAACTTAAACGAACAACCCCATGAATCTGCCTCTGTTACTTTTTGTTCAGCAATTACTTCATCACCAACTAAAACTTGCAATACAACACTATTTGGGCGTTTACCATATTCATCATTGTTATCTTCCCATTTTTTTACTGCTTTTATTAATACTTGTTCATTTGGTACTACAAATTTATTCACTATTTTTTGATTGAACATATCTGTATTTTCAACTGTTTCTTTTTCATAGAATATACTATCTATTCTTTCAGATAAAGTATAGTTTATTTCATTTCCTAAACTATCATATTTTGCTAAATCAAATGAGTAAGTCCAATTTGTTTTTTCACTTACTTCTGCTTCTGCTACCACAGTTTCT
>CALXBS010000045.1 GCA_944386605.1 uncultured Clostridia bacterium
TTTTTTTATATATTATAACATAAAATGGCTAAAATAGGAACATTAATTCTCATGAGTTATTTTTTAAAATATTAGTGTTATTTTCAACACACACTAATTGTTTTAATTTTTAGTGTTTTAGTGTATATTATTATCAATAAAAATAATGGAGGGATAAACGATGAATCAAAAAAACATTAATAAAAAAGCTTTTGGTAAAAGAATTAAAGAGGCAAGAGAAAAACTAGACTATACACAGGCTGAGCTTGCTGAAGAAATTGGTGTTTCACAAAACTTCCTTGGTGATATTGAAAGAGGAATTAAATTACCTAGTTTAAATAAATTAATTTTATTATCAAATACCTTAAAACTAAGTCTTGATTCTATGTTTTCTGAATCTTTAGATAACATTTTAGAAGAACCTGATCAAGTATATTATACAGATAGACAACTTTCTATTATGCGAAAAGTGATTAAAGAGATCAATGAAAATTTTAAATAATCTTTATATGTGTTGATTTTAACACATACTAATTGTTTTATTTTCACCCATTTTAGTGTATATTATTATCAATGAATAATAATGGAAGGAGGAACAATGGAACATAAAACAATTAATAAAAAGGCTTTTGGTAAGAGAATTAAAGAAGCAAGAGAAAAATTAGATTACACACAAGCAGAACTTGCTGAAGAAATTGGTGTTTCACAAAACTTCCTTGGTGATATTGAAAGAGGAATTAAATTACCAAGTCTTAGTAAATTAATTTTATTATCTAATGTATTAAAACTAAGTCTTGATTCTATGTTTTCTGAATCTTTAGACAATATATTAGAAGAGCCAGATCAAGTATATTATACAGATAGGCAACTTTCTGTTATGAGAAAAGTAATTAAAGAAATTAATGATAATTTTAAATAGGGACATAAAAGTCCCTATTTCTATTTTATTCTAATCTATTTTAAAAAAACGTTTTGCATTTTCAAATGTATGATTTGCAACACTAGATTCTTCCATCCCTTTTAATTCTGCTAGTTTTTTACAAATAATAGGTAAATGTAAAGAGGTGTTAACAGTTCCCCTATATGGTTCTGGTGGTAAATAGGGTGAATCTGTTTCTAAAACAATTTGTTCAATCGGAATTTGGTTTACATACTCAGCAAATCTTTGATTTCGTTTATAAGTAATATTTCCACCAAAAGCAACCGTATAGTTTCGTTCTAATACTAACCTTACCAAATCTTCTGTTGGATGAAAGCAATGAAATAATGTTCCATATTCTGCTCTATGTTCCTTTACAATTTGATATGTATCCAAAGAAGCATCTCTTGAATGAATTAAAATGGGTAACTTTAATGTATTTGCAAGCTCAATTTGTTCAATAAAGAGCGTAGCCTGTTCTTTTTTATTATCACTTACAAAAGCATAGTCTAATCCAATTTCTCCAATGGCAACTATTTTTTGATCTTTATTTGATTGATATAAATCATATATGTCCTGTGCACTGTTTGTTTTTACATCATGTGGATGAACTCCAATAGCAGAAAACATATTATCATATTGGCTAGTTAAACAAATACTTTTCTGAGAGCTTTCTAAATTATACCCCACATCGACCAAATATTCTATTCCTGTTTCTTTACATTGTTTCAAAATTTCTTCCCTATTTTTATCAAAAATTTCATCTATATAATGTGCATGTGTTTCAAAATATTTCATCTTATCCTCCGATCTTTTTAGGTGCTTTGGTAGGTAAAGTAATAACCACTTCTGTTCCCTTATTTACTTCGCTTTTAATATCAATCGTACCATCCATTCCTTCTATAATCTCTTTTACAATAGAAAGACCTAAGCCTGTTCCTCCCATTTGACGTGACCTAGCTTTATCAGCTCTATAAAATCTTTCATAAATTCTTCCTAAGTCCTTTTGTGGAATTCCAATACCATTATCAATTACTTTAATATATGCTCTTTCATTAATACATCCATCATATACTTTAATATTTCCACCATCTGGTGTATATTTGATACTATTGCTTAAAATATTCATAATAACTTGTTCAATAGAATCTTTATCTGCATAAACCATAGGATTTTTATCAGAAGCAAAAAATTCTAATGTATGTCTTTTTTCTTCTGCCTCAAATTTCATTTTTTCACATACTTTCGTTGTCATTTCATTTAAAGGAAATTGTACTTTTTTCCAATTTACCGTTTTGCTATCAAATCTAGAAAGTTGCAATAAATCTGAAGCTAAACGTCCCATTCTATTTGCTTCTTGATTAATAACTTTAGAAAATTTGATTACTTCTTGATAGGTAAGATCTCCATTCATCATTGTTTCTGAATACCCTTTGATAGAAGTAAGGGGAGTTTTTAATTCATGAGAAATATTTGCTATAAAATCTTTTCTCATATTATCTAATCTTACACTTTCTGTAATATTTCGAATCATCATAATGACTCCCATAGGGGTTAACTTATCGCTAAAAAATGGTATAAAAACAATATTTAAAGCATTATCTTCAACGCTTAATTTTACCTCATAGGTTGTATAATTAGGTAGATACATAAGCTTATCAAAATCTATTTGAATGTCTAATTTTTTTACTATTTTTTCAAAAGTGTCTTCACTACTATCTAAATTTAAAAGACGAATAGCTGCCTTATTCATGTGAACGACTTGTCTAGAAATAGAAAAGGCAATTACTCCATCTGCCATGTGTTCTAAAATAATTTCTGTTTTACTTTGCTGACTATTTAAATCAAAATTATTCTTTTTAATCAGTGCCATCATCAAACGATAAGCTTCAATCGTATCATCGATTTCTTTTAAATTTCCATATTCTTTTAACTGTTTTGCCTCTACAATTTTTCCATCTGCAACACTTCTCATTCCCTTTTCCATTTTCTTTAAAGGATTTACGATCATTTTTGCTACTATATTACTAAAAATATCTGCAATGATAATCAAAATGATTAAACAAATGATATTTTGCAATGAAAAAATATGATTGTTATTAGATAGAGAGCATAATAGTAAAGTAGTTATAAAGACTATAACTACCATACTAATACATAATATTCTTATACTTTTCCTTATAGAATTTTTCATATTACTCCTTTCAAAAGTTAATTTGAAACATAATATCCTATTCCTCTTTTTGTTTGGACATATTGTGGTTCTGCTGAATTTTTCTCTATTTTTTCTCTAAGTCTTCTAACCGTTACATCTACTGTTCTTGCATCCCCATAAAAATCATATCCCCAAACACCTCTTAAAATTTGTTCTCTTGTAAACACTTGATTAGGAGCAGATGATAGCATTTTTAAAAGATCAAATTCTTTGATTGTTAAATCGATTGTATTTTCTCCGATTACTGCAATATATCGTTCAGGATCAATTGTCATATCTTTTATTTTAATTTTATTTTTAGAAGCATCATTTGGTTCTTCTTGATCTGGTAGTACGTGTTTTCTAAGATTTGCTTTTACTCTAGCGATTACTTCCCTAATACTAAAAGGTTTTGTCATATAATCGTCAGCACCAAGTTCTAATCCAATAATCTTGTCCACAACTTCTTCTTTAGCAGTAAGCATAATAATAGGGCAAACTAAACTCTTTCTTAATTCCTTACATACATTAAATCCATCTATCTTTGGTAACATTAAATCTAGTAATATAAGATCAGGTTTAATAGACAAAGCAAGTTTAATTGCTTCTTCACCATCATAAGCTACGGTAGTTGCAAAACATTCTTTTTCAAGATTAAATTTTAAAATATCAACTATAGGCTTTTCGTCATCGACAATTAAAATCTTTTTATCATTCATATACATACACCTCATCAACTTATATCTCAAAGCTGTCTATATTATATCATGTCTAATTTTCTTTTGCTACAATTTTATGAAATTAATTTCATTTTTTTGTAACTTTTTTGTAACAGAAAAGAAAAAATTAATTTTTCGAAAATGTTACATTTTCTTCCGGTATATCTAAAATTTTTAAAGCTTTATCCCTAAAATGCTTGTCTTCTTTAGTAGTGATAATTTTAATAGAATTTTTGTCTTTCTCATTTATTCCGAGTTCTAAAGCATGTCTTATCATATTATTTGTTACTCCTTCAGCACTATCAATTACCTCAATATGTGAAGGAATATATTGTTCAAATTCTTTTTTAAAAATAGGAAAATGCGTACATCCTAACACAATACTACCAATTTTTTTCCAATCCATTTCTTTTAATTTTGCTTGAATATATTGTTCTGCCAATAAATAATTTATTTTTTCTTCTTTTTCAGCATATCCTACTAATGCATCCATTGGCATTAAAATCATTTTATCTTGTGCATGCAAACTGTCAATTAGCTTTTCCAATTTTTCTTCTTTTAAAGTTAATGTTGTAGCCATAACAATTACTTGTTTATCTTTATGATAAATAACAGCTGGTTTTACCGCAGGTTCTGTTCCTATAAATATAACCCTATTTTGATATTTATTTCTTAAATACTCTATACTCACACTCGTAGCTGTATTACAAGCAATGACAATTAATCTACAATCATTTTCAACTAAGTATTCTACATTTTGTTCTACAATTTGGTTAACTGTCTTTTTATCTTTTAATCCATAAGGTGAATTTTTGATATCCGCAATACACATATATTCATTGGGAAATTTTCTAATTGCTTCTTTTAAAATAGTAAGTCCACCTAAACCTGAATCTAAAAAACCAATTTTCATTTTTTTCTTCCTTTCCTGTATATTATTAAAAAAATGACTCATACTATGATTATAACTATAATTATAGTTGTAAATATATTTTATCTATATACTTATCGTATATTTAAGAAAAAGGTGAAGATTGGCTTCACCTTTTACATTTCTCTTCTTCCTTCTAATGCTTTTATTAAAGTTATTTCATCCGTATATTCTAAATCTCCTCCTACTGGGATTCCATGTGCTATTCTTGTCACAGAAATTCCTAATGGTTTTATTAATCTAGAAATATACATTGCAGTAGCCTCTCCTTCCACTGTAGGATTGGTAGCTAAAATTACTTCTTTAATAGAGTCATCACTTAATCTTTGTAATAATTCTTTAATTTTTATATCTCCAGCACTGATATTATTCATTGGAGAAATTGCTCCATGCAAAACATGATAATATCCTCTATATTCATGTGTTTTTTCCATTGCAACAACATCTTTTACATTTTCAACCACACAAATAATACTTTCATCTCTTTTTTTATCAGAGCAAATCTCACAAGGATCATTTTCTGTTAAATTAAAACATTTTGAGCAAAATTTTACTTTATTTTTTGCATTAACCAAAGCATTGGCCATTTCTTCTGCTACTTCTTTAGGCGATTCTAAAATATAAAAAGCTAAACGAATTGCAGTTTTATGACCAATTCCAGGTAATTTTTCAAATTGTTGAATTAACTTTGTTACTGATTCTGAATACATATTTATCCCTTCTAGAACATTCCTGGAATGTTAAATTGTCCAAGCTCAGCTTGCATCATGGAATCTGCTTTATTTAAAGCTTCATTAACTGCTGTTAAGATTAAATCTTGTAACATCTCTACATCATCAGGATCAACTACTTCTTTTTTTATCATAATTTCTTTAATTACTTTATCACCTGTTGCTTTTACGACAACTGCACCACCGCCTGCTGAAGTTTCAATTTCCTTTGCAGCTACTTCGGCTTGCTTGTCTTGCATTTCTTTTTGCATTTTTTGTGCTTGTTTTAATAAATTTTGCATATTTCCCATACCGCCGCCTGGGAATCCTCCAAATTTTGCCATCTTTTATCATCCTTTCTAACTATGCGTTTATTATATTATAATTTTATTTTTATTTCAATCTATGCTAGTATAATTAATTTGATTCTCCTTTAATAAACTTTCCAACTTTGACACTTTAGTTTCATCTTTTTTTTGCAATTCTATCAATAAAGGATTCATAATCTGATATTTTTCTTTTAAAGTATTAGAAATGACTTGTATACTTTCTTCCATTTTTAAAAGTTTATACGCAAATTCATTTTGTGTGATTAAAATGGTTTGATTATCACTTATATAAATACTAGCACCTGCTAAAGCAGAATATACTTTTAATTTTCCTTGCTCAATAATATTTTTCTTTAATTCTTCTATTTCTTTAAATTCTGTTATTGGCATTTCTTCTATGTTAGTCAAAGACACTTTTTCAGCTTGTTTAACTTCTTGCGATAATACCGTAGTTTTCTTAGGAGGAGCTTCCTTTAACTTTTTTATTTCCTCTTCTAAATTTTCTATTTTCTTTATAATTTCTTGTAAAGAGCTATCAGAAAGTTGCGTATTATCTACGCTAATGGAACACAAACCTACAATTGTTGCTTTCAATAAAATACTTGGATTACTTGTCATTCTAAGATCACTGTCTAACTTAGAAAGCCTATTAATAATATCTATTAATCTTTCTTTATTATTTTCATCTACTAACAATCGATTTAAAAAAGCTTCTGTTAATTGTGAACACAACTTACGCAAGTCTTTTCCTTTTTCTAGTAAAACATCAATATGATTTAAAGCTTCATTTGTTTTATAATTTAAAATAGATTCTACAATATCCTCAATTACTTTGCTATCAATTGCACCAACGATTTTTAATACTTCCTCATATTTTAAAGCATCCTTATTTTCAGAAATACATCTATCTAAAATACTTAATGCATCCCTTACTGCACCATCAGCAAGTTTTGCAATATATCGACATGCTTCTTCTTCATATGGTATATTTTCTTGTTCCAAAACATAACGAATCCTAGTTGCAATTTCTTCTTCAGACAATCGATTAAAATCAAATTTAAGACATCTTGAAAGGATGGTTACAGGAATCTTATGTTGTTCTGTAGTTGCAAGTATAAAAACAACATTTGCTGGTGGTTCTTCTAATGTTTTTAACAAAGCATTAAAAGCACTTGGTGTTAACATATGTACTTCATCGATAATATACACTCTATATTTTACATCAATTGTTGCATACACAACTTCTTGCCTTATTTGCCTTATATTTTCTACACTATTATTAGAAGCAGCATCCATTTCAATAACATCTGCCGTATTATTTTCTAAAATACTTTTACAAACTGCACACTCATTACAAGGTTCACCATCATGAGGATCTAGACAATTGATTGCTCTAGAAAATATTTTAGCTGCACTTGTTTTTCCTGTTCCTCTGGTTCCACTAAATAAATATGCATGAGAAATTTTACCGCTCTTTATTTGATTTTTTAATATTCTTGTTACACTTTTTTGACCAATCATATCGTCAAATGTAAGTGGTCTATATTTTCTATAAAGTGCTATATATGACATATTTTTTATCACCTCAAAATAACTTTATTTTGTTTTATTCATAAAAAACGCCAAGCACATAGAGGATAATGCTTATTGCTGCTTCCTTCCGGATCTGACAAGGTTCACAGTTCTCTATTGCTTGACGCATGTTCATTATACCCTATTTTATAACGAAATTCAAGTACTTTTTTCATTTATTTTAAAATAAATGGAAATTTAGAAATATCTTGTCTTAAAATACTAACTCCATTATTTAATAAATCATCTGTAGGAAAATTAAATTTTAATTTACATTTACTATGCTTTCCGGTTACATCTATAATATTTAAGTCACAAGAAAATTTCATATTTAATTCCGATGATTTGATATTTAAATCTTTTAAAAAAGTTCCGTCAAAAGTAATTTTTTGCATATTCTCTGGTGCATTCACATCCGTCATAAAATCCACATTATCTATATTTAATTCAATAAAATATTGTTCATCTTGTTCTATTTTATTTAACTCAATTTCCTCAGGTAAATCATTTAAAGGATAAGATGTATTAGAATCTGTCTGATACAAAATAACTTGCCCCATTTTTTCAGGAAAATCATAAGAAAAGTTGTCTAAATAAATCCTTTGTGCTTCTAAATTTTTAGCAACTAAAATACTAATTTTATTATTTTGTGATAAATCAAAAACCAAATCTGAAAGTTGTATTTGTTCTTGATCAGATTCTTGTTCATTTACCTTAGCATAAGAATTAATGATCATATCATTGATTCTAAAATTTCCTTGATTGATTTTTCCTGTTGTATCTAGAAGAAACATTGCAATACAAACTGTAATAATAATTGAAATTATTACAAGAAATAATACAGATATTTTTTTATTTTTATTCATACATCACCTCAGCTAAATACATTGTTATTATACTACACTAAGCATAAAATTACAACTATAAAATATATATTTATATAAGGAGGAATAATATGAATCAATTAATGAATAATTTATCAAATTGTTTTTTTAATACCTCTAATTCTTCAGATTTAGATATTAATAAAATACTTATCATATTACTTCTTCTAACGGATCGTTTAAATATTGAAGCTATTCATATTTATAAAAATAACTTTGTTATTTCTCTTGGAACCTTTAGAGAAGAATAAAAAAATAGATTAGAAAATCTAATCTACTTTATATATTAATGTGATGAAATTCCAAATAATTCATCAAACTTTTTCTCCAATTCTTGTTGTAAGTCAAAATCACTATTAGAGGTTGCTGCACTTGCATTTTGATTTGTTGTACTACTTGTGCTTGTTGTGCTTTTGCTTGAAGGAATGGAATTAATAACAGGTCCTATTGGCTCTTCTATTTTAGGAGTTCTAATTTCTTGCTTTACAGTTACATTAGAATTTTCTTGTGGAGCTACAATATTATCATTAAATTCTACATTCTCTCCTCTTTCTTTTAACTTTTGTGCTATTCTTCTTTGTGTATCATCAATATGTTTTTGTACATCCATAATTTTAATTGGTAATTTTTCTGTTTTAGGCATTTCTGTAATATCACGTATTTCAAATTTTTTCGCACTATCTCTTTCAGGATGATATTTAAAATACCAAGCTTTTTTGGCTCTAATTGGACGTAATCCTCTAACAATAATAATTTCATCGTTTGGATCTAAACGTTTTAATTCATCAACTGTCATTAATTCTCTACCTTGACGTTGTTCACTAATAGAAACACCTTGTTTTGTTTTCCCATCTTTATCTTTAGAAACAGATTTACTTTGAATCTTAATGGTTTTTTGCCCTAAACTCTTTGAAAAATATTCACATGTTTTAATAGATTGGCTTCCTAAGAATAATTGTGTATCACAGTTACCAATGATCGTTTCAAAATTATCTTTATATAAAGCTTCTAATTGATCTAAAGCTTGAACAACAATAGAAATACTAATACCCATACTTCTTGTTACACTAAGTTTTCTTTCAAAGTCTGGTATTTGTCCAATATTTGCAAACTCATCTAGTAAAAAGTAAACTTGATTATTTAATGTTCCACCATTTCTATCTGCTTGCAAAAATAATTTTTGTAGCATTTGTGAGAAAAACATTGTTGAAACATAATCATAAGTACTATCTGATGTTGAAGTAATAACATATATAGCTAACTTCTTTTTACCTAAATCATCAAAATTAATATTATTAGAAGTAGTGATTCTTTGCATTGCAGGTGTATCAAATGTACTTACCTTTGAAATAGTAGAAATAATGATACTTTGCATTGTTTTATCAGCAGAAGTACTAAAATTCTCATATTCTTTTCTACCAGGATGCTCTGGTTTTAATTCCTCTAAAAATAATTTTTTAAATATATCTGGATTAGCTCCTCCTGCACGAATAATATTTAAACAACTAGAAATATTTCTCTCTTCAGGTGGTAATACAGATATAACATAATAAATACAAGCTTTAATTAACATTTTAGCAGTATCATCCCAGAAAGTATCCCCGTTTGTTCCAGTTGTTTTCTTAGCACCTACAACTAATGTTTCTGCTAAAGTATCCACACTTTTATTATCAATAATATGAGATAATGGATTATACCTATCACTATATTCCGGATTAACTAAGTTAAAAGCTTTTACTTCATACCCCTTTGATTTTAAATATCCTGAGGTTTCTCTAAATAATTCACCTTTTGGGTCTGTAATAACATAAGATCCTAAAGTTTGTAATATATTAGGCTTGATATAACAAGCAGTTTTACCAGCACCAGATCCACCAATTACAAGTATATTTTTATTAATTAATACCTTTTTTAGATCCGTTCCTAAATAATGATCCCTACTAAGAATGAAACCATTTTTTCTATTTAGAATTTCTCTACCATCTGATAATTTTTTGTATTCTTCTCCGTTCTTACTCCAATCACTAGAACCACTTTCAATTCCTTCAAAATCATTTTTCTGTGGTTTATTCATTTTATAAGCTACATAAAGAATAATAAAACCTAATAATGTCCAAAGTGACATCTTAAGGAAAAGACCAAAATCTTTAAAAATATCTACAATAAATCCAAAACTTGTAATTGCTGGTAAATAGAATTGTAACATTTCGATAATACTCTTACCAGGATTATTGACGATTACAGACGTCAAAGCGCCTATGAATACTATATCAAATATTACATAGGCAACTAATAAAATTTGAATTTCTTTTTTTATACTTTCGAAAAAATCTCTCATATACCATTCCTCGCTTTACTATATAATTGGTCCATCAGGTTCCATTTCTCTTGTTTCTAGAGATTCTTTTTGCATTATAATTTCTTCTATTGCTAATGTACCAACTTTCGTTTCTCTTCCAACAATATATGGATTTTCTTTCATTAAATCCATTCCGTTACAAACACCCGAACATACTGTAACGGCAATATTCATTCCTTTTTTATCTCCTAAATCACTCATAAATATATCCTCCCATATATTACATATATACTACAATTATAACTACATCTATACTACTCTAAGACTTCAAATTTAAGCTCAAGTACGATATAAGGTTTATGAGGTAATAATTTACATCTACCTTTTATTTCACCAGAAACCTCATCTCTATATAAAACAGGTCTTACTTCCTCTCCTGTCTGTGTATCAATAATCGAAAAATGTCTTTTCATATTAGGAGTGAATTCCACCTCCTTATATTCAATTCCTTCTTGATTATAAATAGAGCCATAGCTAAGTGGCACATTAGTTTCTGTTGCTCTAAATCCTTCATCAGACAATTCACCTGTACTAAGAATTGCTTTTGAACTTGCTAGTGTTAAAAGTACTATTAATTGTTTTTCTTCTTTTCCTTTAATGACACTAAAAACTTTCTTTACTTTTCCATCTTCTTGAACATCTACAGATTCAAGTTTTTGTAAAGACAATAAAGCATTTCCTCTTTTATATTCTTCTTCATTTTTCTCTACCAAGAAAGCTATTGTATTCATTCCTGGCATATCAATTACTTCAAATTTGTTCATTTGTACTAAAGGTTCCATAGTTTACCTCTTTCTCAGACATAAAATATCTGCCACAATTTAATTATACAACATTTTTATGTAAATTTCAATATTAATATTAAAATTTATTCCGCTTTTCTTACCAAAACTAAAGGTGTCAATGTTTTAACTTGACCAGCTGGGTTATCTTTGATCATTAATTTTAATTCTTCTTCTGTATTTTCAATAGAATCACTTTTACCAAGAATTTCTACATTAAAATCATTAGCATCGACAATCATAGCTTTAACACCTGTTTTTTCATATATTTCATTGCATACACCAGTTGAATTTTCTGGTATTCTAATTCCAAAATTAGCATAATCAGAAAATACATTTCCATAAAAACCATCTAATCCACTAATTTCTGGTCCAAGTATTTCATAAAATACACCTTTTTTTCCAAATAACTTACAAATACCACCTGCAATCGCTGCATAAAGCACTTTTAAACTTCCACATAGATTAATTGCAAATTGCATTTTATATGGATTATCTACACCAACACCTGCATCACTTCTCATAGCAAATTTAGATAAAAACTTAGCAAGTCTTCCTACTTTTACATCTTTTTTATACACTACTCTTTTTTGGCATAGTCCAATAATTTTCTCACTAATAGAAACAATATCTCCCTCTTGATAAATAGGTTTTACATACTTTTCTATAATATCTATATAATTTTCTCCGATTTGAACATAATGTGTTTGAATCGCATGTCTTAAATATTTTTGATCATTTACCATTATTTCAACGTTTTTTCCCTCGTTCGCTTTAAATTCCATATAAATCCCTCATTTCTTTTTTTAGTATAATACAAAAAAAAATAAATGTCAATGCTTACTGACATTTATTACTAGGTTGAAAAAGCATTTCATAAGCCGGATTCTGTTTTAAATAGTCATTTATCTAGAATATATATCACTATATATTTCAAGCCATCAACCACGAAAGACGACGGGCCGTCTTAACCTTTCTAATTCTGATGTTGCACCAAGTGGGGTTTACACAACAAATATGTCACCATAAATGTTTGTGAGCTCTTACCTCACATTTTCACCCTTACCAAACTGGCGGTTATTTTCTGTTGCACTTTCCTTAAGGTCACCCTCACTAGACGTTATCTAGCACTATTGCCCTACGGTGTCCGGACTTTCCTCTTGAGTTGCCTCAAGCGACTATTAGAAATACTTTCTAATTATTATATCATTTTTTCTAAATCTTGTAA